>DASZWV010000044.1:0-10583 GCA_035546115.1 Phycisphaerales bacterium | reverse complement strand
GGTCGTCAGCCATTCGGCGAGCGTCGGCCTGGCGTGGAAGAAGTCCACTTCGCGATAGGGCGGATCGATCGGGATGGGCGCGGAGACGGAGGTCATGGCTTCTCTCCTTCCGATCCCCGCGGATCCGGGCCCGGCAGGTCTCCCTCGGGCCATCCGTGCCGGATCGAGCGTATGAACTCGACCAGGGCTCGCAGGTCATCCTCGCTCACCTGCCCGCGGAACGACGGCATGATCGAGGGCGACGCGTAGCCCGCGGCGATCTTTGCCTGGGGGTCCAGCACAGACTCGCGGATGTAGTTCTCGTCGAACGGCACGACCCGCCCGGAGCTGAGCACGGTGTAGCGACCCCAGAGCCCATCCAGGCGCGGCGCGAGCACGCGTCCGGTCTGCACGTGACAGTCGGCGCAGCCGAGCCGGTAGAACAACTGGCGGCCGATCCGCAGCGGCGCCTCGCTGGTTCCCGGCATCCCCGGCGCCTTCGACACCATCGAACGGTCCGAGAGCCACCGCGCGAGGTCCTCGGGCCTCATGACGATGATGTGGCCGATCATGGTCGAGTGTCCAGCGCCGCAGTACTCGGCGCAGTACAGCGGGAACACGCCCTCCCGGGTCGGCTCGACCCAGAGCGACGTGTAGCGGCCCGGAACCGCGTCCTGCTTGATTCTGAACGCGGGAAGAAAGAAGGAGTGGATGACATCCTCCGACGCGATGACCAGGCGAGTGGGCACACCGAGAGGAACGTGCAGCTCGTTGATCTCGCGACGCCCGGATGGGTGTTCGATCTTCCACATCCACTGCTTGCCGACGACGTACACGGGATCGGCATCCAGCGGAGGAGTCTGCTGGTGGTAGAAGTCCACTGCGGCCCAGGAACCCATCGCCAGAAACGCCACGAACGTGAGGCCGAGCCAGGTGAGCTCGACCGGCGTCGTGCGGAGGCGACCGGTGCGGTCGGCGGGCGAACCGGCGCGGTACTTGATGCAGGCGTACAACACCAGCCAGGCCACCAGGAGTATGACGGCCAGGCAGAACGCCACGAGGCACCAGAAGAGAACATCCACGCGCACCGCGTCCGTTGATGCGGGGCTCAGCCACGCCGCCGAGAACGCCCATGTGCGGCACGGTCGCACGCTCATGGCCGGCCTCCAGACTTCTGACCACCCGCGAGGATCTCCATGGCGCGTCGGATCGGGATCCGGGCGGTCGTGCGGTGATCATCCAGCCACTGGTAGGTTTCCAGCCGAGCCCGTTCGCGCTCGTGCAGGCTGTCGAGCTCTTCGCGGGCCTTCAACCAGTCGCGAGAGGCGGGAAAGGCGCTGGCATCCGGAATCGGCGGAACGGGGCGCGATCCATGGCGCACGGCCAGATACCACGCAACCGCGGCGTTGGTGAGCAGCACGGCGGCGATGAGGGCGAGCGCACTGCCGACGACCACCACGACCGAGACTCGATCGGGCTCGTACCCGGCACTGGATCGGGGTGCCGCCGCGCTCATGCCCGCACCTCCCGGTTCCGGGCTCGCGACGCGATGCGGGGCCTCTGCGGACCTCGTGCGCACAGCCAGACGGCGACCGCGAGGATCGCGGCGATTGGAATCGCCCACAGAGCAGCGATGCGGGGCTCGACTTGCGCGCCGGGGATCATCAGCCAGCACATCTCCAGCGCCCCGTCAACAACCAGGAGCGTGCCAAGCGCCGTCATGGCCCTGTTGCTCGCTTTGAACGCGCGGAACAACAGCAAAGCAAGGGGCAGAGCGAACTGGAAGGTAACAAGCAGAACGATGGCGAGCCCCCACCAACCTCGCACGCGAGGCTCGTACCACGAGGTCCGTTCCGGAACATTGCCGTTCCAGATGATGAAGAACTGCGAGAAGTGCACGTACGCGTGCAGGATCACCAGAGTGAGCAGGATATTGCCCAGATCGCGGAGCACGGGCGTCTCGGGGAAGGGCTCGCCGCGGACCCGATGGTCCCACGCGTACATGCCGACCGCCGCTCCGAACGCCGTGAGAGCCTGCGAGACCAGCACGATGAGCGGGAACATCGTCGACGCCCATTTCGGATGCATGGCCACGGACCAGTCGTACGAGACGCTCGTCATCGTGATGGCGAGCACGATCAGCCCGATCGCGGAAGCGGCGCGCAAGCCGGGCCTGACGCGATCCCGCGATCGATCGCGGGCCGACACGGAGGCGATCAGCGGCCCACCGATCACCCAGGTCGCGAGACAGATCACCGAGCGCGCGACGACGAACGCCGGCGCGTAGTAGCCGTGCGGACCCGCGTCTCCGGAGTTTGCCCACGGATAGAGGGCCCCGGCGCGAATCGCGAGCGGGATCCAGAGCGCCAGCAGCAGCGGAGTGCCGGCCGCCAACGACTCCAGATACGACATGATCGATCGTGCCCAACGTCCCCCGGTCAGGTGGGCCACCATGAGCATCGCGGATCCCCCGAGCACAAGCCCCGTGGCAAAGAACGCCGCGCCCAGCCATGCCGCAGCCACCGCCCTCCCCGCCAGGCACGCCCCCGCGCCCGCCACGAGAATCATCGCGAACGCGCCAAGGCCGACGCGGAGACCCCTTACCTTCATGGCGCCGGTCACGCTCATGGCGTCGCCCCCTTGCTCGAGGGGCCGGGCGGAAGCACGGTCGCCCCCGCCGGAACATCTTCCGCGGGCGCGTCCTGGCTGAGTTGGAGAGCGCGGATATAGGCGATGATCGCCCATCGGTCGGGGCTCGGAACGGCGCTCGCGTACGGAGGCATTTTCCCCAGCCCCTGCGTGATCACTCGGAAGTACACATCGTCCCCCCGCGTGCGAACGTCGCGATCGTGCAGGCTGGGAGGCGGCGGGAATCCGTGCCGAACGACGATGCCGTCGCCGTACCCGTCGCGCGCATGGCACGGCGTGCAGTAGATCCCGAAACGCTCCTGGCCGCGGATCAGGAGGTCCATGGTGATCGCGGGCCGGGGCGGCTCACCCGAAGCCTCATCGCGGGCGATCGTTCCCTCGGGCGGCACGCTCTGGACCGGCCAGTCGGGGGCGCCCGGGAGTTGCCCGAGCGGTCGAATGCGCGCGCCCCGGTGCATGTCCGCGCGATCCGTGCACCCGCTCATCATCGCGATGGCCGCCGCGCACAAGCTCAGTCCGGAGGACCGCATCATCGCGTGTCCTCCCTGGTCTGAACAACCGACTCCGGGCCCAGTGCCGACAGATCCGAGGTCGTTCCTTCGAGGCTGAACTTCGGGTCGTCGCATTGGACCGCGAGGAAGAACCGGTCACGGGTCGCACGCTCGAACCCGGGCGTGGCAAAGATGGGGTGGCTCAACCGCGGCAGGCGGCAGGCCCGGAGCACCCCGAAGAACGCCCCGAAGGACGTTCCCAGGATCGTCATCTCAAAGGTGATGGGCACGAACGAGGGCCATGAATGCAGCGGCTTGCCCCCGATGTGCCAGGGATAGTCGTGCACGGCGGTCAGGTACAGAAGCAGGTAGGCGCAGGTGCCGCCGAGCAATCCCCCGGCGAGGGCCGCCGCGGGGATCCGCGAACGCCTGCGACCAAGGGCCTTGTGCAGGCCGTGAACCGGCATGGGCGAGTACGCCTCGATCTTCGTGTAGCCGAGCATCCGCATTCGTCGAACGCCCTCGAGCAAAGGGCCGGGCTCCTCGAACCCCGCCACCAACGCGTAGAGCGGCCCGCTCGCCGAGGGTTGCTGCACCTCGGGCGCGCGGCTCGTCTCGGTCAGCCGCCGCATCCGATGGGCCAGCTCCTTCAGCTCGTAGATCGGCGAGACCGGAACGAAGCGGATGAAGACAAGAAACAAGCCCGCAAAGAGACCGAGCGTTCCGATGAGCAGCGCCCAGTCAGCGAGGGTCGGCACGTACACGCCCCAGGATGTGGGCAGGTAGTCTCGCTCAAGGCCGGTCACGATGATGTCGTACCGCTCCATGTACATGCCGACGTTGACGATCAGCGCCACCACGAACAGGGCCACCGGCCGCGTCCGCACGCGGCGGAACCAGAGCGCCTGCCCCACGACGACGTTGCACACGATGGTGATCCAGTACGACCACGCCCCGTAGCCCGCGAGCCTCGCGTGCAACCGATAGGACTCGACGGGCTCGGTGCTCAACCACTCGGTGAACATCTCGGTGAGGTAGCCGTACGCGACGATCAGACCGGACACGAGCATCACCTTGGCCATCAGGTCCAGATGGCGGGTGGTGATCAGGTCCTGCATGCCAAACGCGGACCGGAGCGGGATCGCCAGCGTGAGCACCATGGCGAAGCCGGAATAGATGGCGCCCGCGACGAAGTACGGAGGAAAGATCGTCGCGTTCCAGCCCGGCACAAGGCTCACGGCGAAGTCGAGGCTCACGATGCTGTGCACCGACACGACCAGCGGGGTGGCCACGCCGGCGAGGAGGAGGTACCCGGTCTCAAGACGGTGCCAGTGCGCCGCGGAGCCGCGCCAGCCGAGCGCGAGCACGTGGACCAGCCGACGCACCGCGGGACGGCGCGCCCGATCGCGGAGCGAGGCGAGGTCCGGCAGCAGCCCGAGGTACCAGAACAGCACCGACACCGTGAAGTACGTCATCACCGCGAACGCGTCCCACACCAGCGGGCTTCGCCATTGCGGCCAGACTCGCATCACGTCGGGATACGGGAGCAGCCAATAGAACCGCCACAGACGGCCAAGATGGAGGAGCGGGAACAGCCCGGCCTGCATGACCGCGAACAGGGTCATCGCCTCGGCGAAACGGTTGATGGAGTTGCGCCACGGCTGGCGCATCAGCAGCAGAAACGCGGAGATGAGCGTGCCGGCGTGGCCGATCCCGATCCACCAGACGAAGTTGATGATCGCGAATCCCCACGCCGTCGGCTGGTTGATCCCCCACTCCCCGACTCCCTCGTAGATCGTCGCCGCTCCGGCGATCACTCCGCCGATCGTCAGCACGCCGGCGAATCCGAGCGCGAGCCACCAGCGGGCGCGGAACGTTGAGAGCGGGATGCCCGCGATGCGGTCGGTCAGCGATCCGTAGCTGTGGGCACCCTCGATCACCGACGCCCGAACGAGTTGTGCGGGCGACTCCGAACGTAGCGCGGCAGGGGCCCGGCTCATACGCCACCCCCTTCCTTCTCGGGCTCCGCCCGCGCATCCGCGAGATAGGTGGTGCGCGGGCGCGTGTTGAGTTCCTCGAGCAACGAGTAGGACCGACCCGATCGCTTGGCTTTGGAGACCAGGGTGGCCGGATCGGCGACATCGCCGAACACGATGGCCCGTGTCGGACAGACCTGCTGGCAGGCCGTCCGCACCGCGCCGTCGGAGATCATGCTGTTGTCCGCCCTCGCCCGCATCTCCGCCGCCCGGATGCGATGGACGCAGTACGTGCATTTCTCCATCACGCCGCGCCCGCGCACGGTGACTCGCGGAGTGCGCATCTGCTGGATCCGCGGGGCCGCCTCATCGCCGCGCTCGGCGAAGAGGTAGAAGTTGAACCGCCGCACTTTGTACGGGCAGTTGTTCGAGCAATATCGGGTGCCGATGCAGCGGGCGTAGTTCATGTCGTTCAGGCCGTCGGCGGAGTGCTGCGTCGCGCCCGTCGGGCACACGAGCTCGCACGGGGCGTCCTCGCACTGCATGCAGGGGACCGGTTGGAATCGGATGTCCGCTGCGCCGCGCCTCGACTCCGTGAAGTACCGGTCGACGCGTATCCAGTGCATCTCCCGGCCGCGCTCGACCTGGTCCGGACCGACGACCGGGATGTTGTTCTCGGCCTGGCACGCCGCAACGCACGCGCCGCAGCCGATGCACGATGCGAGGTCGATCGACATCCCCCACTGCTGCGGCGCGGCTCCGTGGGCGCCTTCGTAGATGGGAAGGTGGATGGTGCCGCTCCGAGCAAGCACGCCCCCGGGGGCGACCTCTCGGACGATTGCTCGCCCCGCCATCGTCTCGTGCCCTTGTGGAATGACCACGCGCCGGCTTCGCCCAGTCACACCAACGTGCACCGGACCCACAAGCCACTGGGCGCTGATGCGACGGAGGGATGACACATCGACGCCTCTCCCGATGCCGACGGGCGACCCGGCGCACCGGCCGTGGCCGATCGTCACGGCGATGGTCTCTTCCGCCACCCCGGGAATAACCAGCGCGGGCAACTCCACCGCCGCGCCATCCCCGTGCCCATCGGCCGGTTCGATCCTGATCACGCCGCAAGTCTCGACGCCGAGGCGTTGCGCAAGCTGCGGCCCCATGAGCGCGACGTTTCCCCAGACGACGCGCGTGAGAGGCCGGGGGAGCTCCTGCAGCCAGGCGTTGTGGGCGTGTCGCCCATCGAGCACGAACGGGTCGGGATCGAACACGACCTCGATCCCTGAACGCGGCGCGATCTCCGCCGATGCCTCGGCAGCTTGTCGCGGATCCTCCTGGACCGTCGCCGCCGCGGTGTCGGCGATGACGCCCGTGCCGACGGACTGGCGCCATGTGGACTCAAGGTTGGTCCGCCAACGGCGCTGCCAGTGCTCGCGCACGCGATCCAGGTCTGGCACGCCCGGCAGTCCCGCGAGCATCGCCATCAGCCAGATGAGCGTCCGCCCATTGCCGAGGGGCTCGACGAGTGGCTGCAGAACTCCGGCCGTGCCGTCCGGCGCTCGCGCATCGCCCCAGGACTCCAGATCGTGCGCAAGCGGGGCGTGCCACCGGCAGGCCTCCGCTGTTTCGTCCCGATAGAGCCCGAAGTGGAACGTCCCCTCCAGCTTGCGAAGCCGCTCGCCGATGCGAAGCTCGGGCAAAGCATCGAACACCGGATTCACGCCGGCCAGCACCACCGTGTCGGCCGCGCCCGAATCGATTGCGCTCGCAAGCGGCTGGAGACCGACGGCACGTGATGCGAGCCACTCGGGCGGCTCGATGAGTCGTGTCGTGTGGCCGAGGCTTCCCAGGGCCGCGTTGATGCGCATCGCGGCCTCGTGCACGCCGGAGGGCTGGGCCCGCCCAGCGACCACCAAGGCCCGGGATCCCGCGGCCAGCAGTCGCGCCGCCGCGCGCTCGAGCCACGCCCTCTCTTCGCCAACCAAGGCGACATTCGTGACTTCGGCGACCCCGCTGCTCCCCGGCGCAACGCGATACAGAAGTTCCCGCGCCAACAGGGACACCGCAGTTCGCCGAACCGCGAGCCGATCGTCCGCGCGCGCGCCAGTGATCGTCGGAGATGGCTCGGCGACCATGAGCCACGGCGAGAGGCTGCCCGATGACAATGCCTTCCGACGCGCATCGGCAAAGCGATCCGCGCAGCACACCCCCGAAGCGCCCTCCGTGAAGAGGTCGCAGTCCAGACAGACAACCACCGTGGCCATCTCGGGCTGCACAACGGTCGAGAGGGGCCGCCCGAAGATGCGCCGCATCGCCTCGCGGGCGCTCGCATCGTCCAAAGGCGCGTGCCTGTGCCAGCCTGCCTGTGGGAACCGAGTCGCGGCGAGTTCGAACAGGTCCTTCAGCGTGGGCGAGGTCGTGGGGCCCAGCACCACGTGCAATCCAGCGCCCTTCTTGCCTTCGAGTGCGGCCAGTCGGTCGCGGAGGAAGTCCTCGAGCACCTCCCAACTCGATGCACGGCCCTGCCTCCGCACGATCGCAGAGCGATGCGGGTCGTAGAGGCCGAGCAACTCGGCCTGCGTGATCGCATCGGTCGCCCCGAGGCTCGCGGGGTGATCCGGGTTTCCCTCGAGCTTCGTCGGCCGCCCATCGTCGCACCGCGCGAGCACGCCGAGGGCCATCCCATCCCGGAGCACGCTGGTGGCGTACCAGCGCGTCGACCCGGGAACGCGGGCGTTCTGCTTCCGCGTCGTCGGAACGATGTGCTCGGGCGTGCTGCTGTGGCACCCGCCCGCGCCAAGGCCCGCGAGCGCGAGCGATGCGCCCATCAGTTTCAGAAAGGACCGACGCTCAAGCCCCGACATCGGCGCCAGCGTCGCGGGAGCAAACTCGCGCCACCCGTCTTTCTTCTCCGATGTTGCTGCCCCGCGGGAGCCCATGATTCCTCCGCTCAGTAGTGGCAGGCCGAACAACTCGTCAAGATGTCACGCCGATCGACGCGTGCCCCGGCGTTCCTCGCCGACCCGGGCGTGGCCCGCGGGTCGAAGCGCTCCTCCATGGGCACGAGCGCTCGCTCGGGATGCCGATGACAACTCAGGCACCACCCCATTCTCAAGGGCGCTGCCTGCATCGTCAGAGGCTGCTCATCCATGCGGCCATGGCACGACACGCACGCGACGCCCGCGCTCACGTGAACCTGGTGGCTGAAGTGCACAACGTCCGGAAGCCGGTACACACGGTTCCAAGCCACGGGTGCGCCGCCGCGCCACGCCGCGCGCACCGGTTCGAGAATCGGCGCGGTGGTGTACAGCGCGGCATGACAGCCCATGCAGGTGTCCGGCGCGGGAACGCCTGCGAAATCCGAACTCTCGACGGTCTGATGGCAATAACGGCAATCGAGCCCGAGCTTGCCCACGTGGTGCTGATGGCTGAACATGACGGGCTGGGACACGTATCGGCGCTGCTCGATCGCCCACGAGGGATCGCCGTAGACAAACAGCACTCCCCCTCCGGCGCAGATCACCGCGCCCACCAGTGCCATTCCCAGACGCATGACCACATCAGCCCTGGGCCCGAAGAGGTTGGGCATCGGCATCGACCCTCGATCGGACCGCCCCCGCCGACAAACTCACCCGTCTGCACAAGCCGTGCATCCCTCTGATGCCGCGTCCTGCGGTTCACCAAGTGAAGGCTGGGTAAACGCGCGCTCACCCACGCGGAGCGGCTCATCGTGCCCGTTCTCGCCGCGCTCTTTCACGCCGGTGAGCACGCCCGGCTTTGGAACGGTCGGTGAACATCGAACTCCGAGGACGTGACAAGCGCCATCCCCGTCCGGGGCCTGCCCGCCCCACGCCCGACCGACGCCCTCGACACACCACGGCGCATGCAGCTTGTTCTGCGGCACAGTGCATCCCGACGTCATCGAGGGCGCTGCGGCGGATCATCCATGAAGTCGACCATCCCAAGTCGATGCAGAAACCTTGCCGCCTCCTCGACCTCTCGCACCGAGAGCCCGAGGCGCCCGATCCTGGCTGGATCGCGGTCGATGCCGACACCTCGATTCCCCGATTGCGAAACCGTTTCGAGCAAAGCGTCCGCGGCGATGATCAGTCGATCCGGCGACACCGCTTCCTCTCCATTCCGCTGATGCCTGTTGGAAAACATGCTGGACCCTCCACTTCCTCTCAGCGCCTCCGTCCAATCGCATTGGCGAGTCTGGTGGCGATGGGGTGATCTCATCGTGAATACCAAGTCATCCCGAACTTGGCAACACCCGTCCGGGTGACAGAGCACGACGCAACACACACCTACGTCCCCCCAGGAATCGCCCCAGACGGCCCAAGTCCCGTTTTCGGCGCAGCATCACCACGCGGGAAGATCTCCGCCGCGCAATCTCAATACGAGCGCAAGGACCCGGAGTTCGACACCCGACAGCAGAGCCCGAACTCTTACGCCCGCTCCCGGCGGCACTTGCGGCTGTCACCGCGTGCCGTGTTTGCTTCCTGTGCGTCCTTCCGGCCAGCAAGTATGAGCACGCATTCAGTGACGCGTCACGGAGGGATCACCGTGCCAGCGAGAATGTGATTGGCGGGGCCTGCGTTCATCCGACGCCCGTGCTCGTTGCAACACCGGAAGCACACACCATGCAAGCACTCTCTCGATCAACATTCCGCAAATCCAGTTCCCGATGTACGAACACTCGCATCGGACCAGAAGAAGAACGCGCCCTCGCGGAATCGTGGAAGAAGCACGGAGTCCGAAGCGCACGCGATCGGCTGGTCCTTGCAAATCTCGGCCTGGTCGTCGCGATCGCTCAGCGGTATCGGCATTCCGGAGTGGCTCTCGAGGACCTGATCGCCGAGGGCAACCTCGGGCTGCTGCACGCGGTCGATGGTTTCGATCCATCCTGCGGGTCGCGGCTGAGCACCTACGCCGCGTATTGGATCCGCCAGGGCATCGGCCGGGCGTTCGCGGCCAACTCGCCGCGAGGACAGATGAACCCGCGCGATCGCCGTGACGTCGGTTTGCTCGAGCGTGCCGCACGAACGCACTACGCGGCACACGGCCGTCGTCCCACCGTGGAAGAACTGGTGAACGCCCTGCACTGGCAGCCCAAACGGGTGCTCGCGTGCCGAAGCATGTCTCAGACCTACCTTCGTCCGAGTTCGCTGGATCAGCCGCGGCCGGGGAACACCTTCGGACGCCTCGATCCGCCTGCGCCCCCCACCGACCCCAGCGACAACGGTTGGGAGAACGCTGCCAGAATAAACTGCCTTCTGGGTCTGCTCTCGCCGCAGGAGCGAGCGGCGGTCGAACTGCGGTTCGGCATCCACTGTTCCGAGCGGATGAGCCTGGCGGCCATCGCCGCATCCCTGGGAACGACGCGCCGGAAGACCCGCGTGATCCTCCGCACGGCAATGGCCCGACTGGCGCGACAGGGCTGCAGACTTTCTCTTCCCTCCTCGTCGGGAAGAGCCGGGCCCAGCGCGCA
>DASZWV010000043.1:0-6684 GCA_035546115.1 Phycisphaerales bacterium | reverse complement strand
CGCGGAGGAGGCGGATGGCGGCCTGCTTCTGCTCGAGGGACTTGGCGCCGGCGGGGAAGCAGCAGTCGGCCAGCATGGCCACGTTGACGGTTTCGGTTTCCCGGCCGCGGCCCGCGCCGCCAGCGGGCTTGTTCGGAGCGCCGGTCTGGGCGAATGTGGATGAGATCTCGAAGAGTCTGACGCCCGCGCCCGCGCCTACCCCGCCGACGGCGCCGTCGGGCTGCGCGCCACGGTCCTGGTTGGCGCGCCGGCAGGCCATCAGGCTGGGGATCGCGCTCGGGCGAAGCACGGGATCGGCCTTGCGGCGCTCGTCGCAGACGGTGAGAGTGGTGAGGCCGGCGGGAACGAAGGGCTTCGCGGCCTTGGGCGAGACGAACGTGAACGTGACGGTCTCGTAGAAGCCGAGGCCGGTGAGGATGCGACCGAGTTCCTGCACGGCGCGCTCGGCGGGTTGCGGCGAGGCGACGCGGACGCCGACGCGCTCGTGGACGGGGAGCTTGTCGAGGCCCCAGGTTCGGGCGACCTCCTCGATGAGGTCGATCTCGCGCTCGAGGTCGGGGCGGTGGGGGGGGATGGTGCAGGCAAGGGCGGGGGAGACGGCGGTGTCGCTGCTGCCGTGGAGGACGACGGGCTCGATCGTCGCGTCGATCTCGTGGGCGGCGAGGATGCGCTGGACCTCGGGAAGCGGGACGTGGGCGCCGAGCATCGCGGAGACACGCTCGGGGCGCAGGCGGACGGTGGCCCTGTCCTTGAGCGGCGCGCCGGCGGTGAGGACGCCCGGCAGGGCCGCGCCTCCGCCGAGGCGGACGATGAGCGCGCCGAGGCGCTTGGCCGCGGCCTCGATGGTGCGCGGATCGACGATCCGCTCGAAGCGATAGGAGGCGTCGGTGCGGACGCCGAGGCGGCGGGCGGCGCGCCGGATGGCCACGGGGTCCCAGGTGGCGGCCTCGAGGACGACGTCGGTGGTGGCGTCGGTGACGCCGGAGTCTGCGCCGCCCATGACGCCCGCGAGGCTGAGGACGCGGGCGTCGTCGGCGACGACGATCTCGCCGGGGCGGAGCTCCACGGTGGAGCCGTCGAGGAGGGCGAGCTTCTCGCCCTTGGCCGCGGCGCGGACGATGAGCTTGGACCTGCCGTCGGCGGCCTTGGCGATCTTCGCGAGGTCGAAGACGTGGGAGGGCTGGCCGTACTCGAAGGAGACGAAGTTGGTGATGTCCACCACGTTGTTGATGGAGCGCTGGCCGACGCTCTCGAGGGCCTCGACGAGCCAGCGGGGCGACGGGCCGACCTTGACGCCGGTGATGATGCGGGCGGTGAAGAGGGGGCAGAACTCGGGGACGCGATTCTCGAGGGCGAAGACGGCGGGGGCGTCGCGCCCGGCGAGGGTTGGGTTGTTGCCCTTGGCGGCGGGGGTTTCGCCGAAGACGGCGTCCGGGGCGGGGAGCTTGAGGGTGCGGAGCCGGGAGGAGCCGGCGGCGGCGGCGATCTCGCGGGCGACGCCGATGTGGGAGAGCACGTCGCCGCGATTCGAGGTGACCTCGACGTCGAGCATGGTGTCGCCGGAGGGGAGCTTGGCGGCCGACTCGATGGGGAAGCCGGCGTAGGTGAGGACCTTCTCGGCCTCTTCGGGCGTGACGTCGCCGGGGGTGAGGTAGTGGTTGAGCCAGCGGAGGGAGATGTGCATGAGGAGAGGGTACGGGTGCGAGTGCGGGGGGTGTGCCGAGGGTTGAGGGCCGAGCGGGGAGCGATCGAAGATCACGAGCAGGACCGGAAAGGCGTTTCCGCGCAAGTCTGGCACCCCCGATACACTCCGTTGATGTTCGCCGTCCGATCCATCCTGGTCGTGCTCTGCCTGCTCCTGGCCGCGTGCCAGCCGGGGCAGAAGGGGTGGTTTGATGGGTGGGGGAAGAAGCAGGAGGAGGCTCCCGCGACGGTGGATTCGTGGCAGGCGCCGGAGGACTTCTGGCTGAGCGTGACGGTGACGGGACCGGTGCGGGAGAGCATGAGCGCGTACGACGCTCTGCCGCGGGCGCTGCGGCCGGCGCGGTACGTGGTGGAGGCGGATCGGGTGCTGCGGGCGGCGGTGGGGCCGGGGGCGAGCGTGGAGTCGTTTCCGGCCGAGACGCGCCGGCTGACGAGCGATGAGGTGACGCAGTTGTACCGGCTGGCGGGGGAGACGGGGCTCTTGGATGCGGATCATCCGAACCTGGTGGGGTCGGTGCCGGTGCCGAAGGTGATCGAGAAGCCCTCGAGCAACGCCGAGATGCCCGAGCAGGACCTGCGGACGATGTACATCATCACCCTGCACGCGGGTGGAAAGCGGCGGACGCTGTTGATGGAGGCTTCGCCGCGGGGCACGCAGGATTCGCGCCAGGCGGCGCGGGTGGTGGACTGGCTGGCGAACAAGGCGTGGATGAGGCCGTCGATGATGGTGAGGTGAATCGCCTTCGGCGGGAGAGCGGTTCTCAGTACACGGAATCGAGATTTAATCCCAGGTTGTGCTCTGCGCTCTCTGTGCCGGCTCCGTGTTCTCCGTGAACTGGTTCGTCTCCGGCTACCCGATGACGCGAGCCGCCTCGTCGAGGATTGCGTTGGCCGCGCCCTCGGTGGGGGCTTCGGCGATCAGGCGCATGATGGGCTCGGTGTTGGAGCTGCGAACGTGCAGCCAGGCGCGCTGGGTGTCGAGGCCGACCCAGACTCCGTCCTGGCGATCGATGCAAGCGCTTGAGTTCTTCGAGTAGTGGGCCGCGACGGATTCGACGGCGCGCCTGGCGTCGTCGGGGTGCTTGAGATCGACCTTGCGCTTGACGATGGCGTAGGAGGGGATCTCTGCGACCAGTTGCGAGATCGTCTTGCCCGTGCGGGTCATGAGGGCGAGGATGAGGCCCATCGCGGAGAGCGAGTCGCGGATGTAGGTGACGCGGGGCCAGATGACGCCGCCGTTGCCCTCGCCGCCGAAGATGGCGTTCTCGCGCTTCATGGCCTCGACGACGTTGGCCTCGCCAACGGCGGTGCGGACGACTCGGGCGCCGTGCCTGGCCGCGACGTCCTCGATCATGCGGCTGGTGGAGAGGTTGACGCACACAACGCCGCCGGACCCCACGCGGAGCGTGGGGGCACCCAACACCGCCTCGGCCGCGAGGGCGAGCGTGTACTCCTCGCCGATGTAGGCGCCCTTCTCGTCGATGATGGCGAGGCGGTCGGCGTCGGGGTCCTGGGCGAAGCCGACATCGGCCCGTTTGTCGGCGGTGAAGCGGGCGAGGGTGGCGAGGTTGTCGCGCGTGGGCTCGGGGGCGTGGGGGAACAGGCCGCTGTCGGACGAGCCGAGGTGGTGGACGATGCGGCCTCCGAGGAGAGCCTTGGCCCCGGCCGTGCCGGAGGCGTTCACGGAATCGACGACGCACTTGATCGCCTGCCAGCGGCGGTCCTCGACGCAGCCGAGCTCCTTGAGGGCCTCGCGGACGCGCTTGACGTGGATGTTGGTCGCTTCGGAGGCGAAGCCAAGGGCCTTCTCGCCGCCCTGCGGAGAGAGGGTGATCGTGCCGAGCTTGTCGACGCCGACGCCGGGGGCGCCGGACTTCTCGGCGGCGCGATAGCGGGCGATGATCTGGTCTGCGATGAGCCTGGATGGGGCGGAGGCCTGGGCGCCGGCTGCCTTGGACATCCCACATCCGACATCCGACGTCCGGCATCCCGCGACGACCTTCAGGCCGTTCCACTCCTGCGGGTTGTGGCTGGCGGTGACGATGAGGCCGCCGGCGGCGCGGCGGGCGTCGACCACGACGCCGATGGTGGGGGTCATGGCGACGCCGCAGTCGAGGACGTCGCACCCGGCGGCCGCGAGGCCGGCCGCGGCGGCGCGGGCGAGGAGGTCGCCGCCGGCGCGGCCGTCGCGCCCGAGGACGACCAGGGGGGGGTGTCCGGGTTCCGCGTGCGCGGCAAAGAAGCCGCCGACGACCATGGCGAAGCGGGCGGCGATCTCGGGGGACATGGTCTTGCCGACGATGCCGCGGCAGCCGGAGACGGAGAGCATGAGGGGGGCACTGGCACTGCTCATGCCCCACCATAGATCGCTCGATCCCGAGCCGCCGAATCGTCCTGTCCACAGTGCGCGGGCCCGGGTCTACCCTTCGCCATGGCGCGGCGGCACCTGCACTACGAGCGGGCGTTCGAGGGGTTCTTGCGTGCGCGGCGCATCCCGTACGTGGCGGTGGATGAGGCGCGGAAGTCGCTGGTGCCCGGGGTCATGGGAGCGGCGGGGGGCGATGGTGCGCTCAAGTCGTTCGACTTTGTGATCTATGGGATCGACTCGTGCGCTCCCGGGCTTGGGCTGACCGGCAATCTGCTGGTGGATGTCAAGGGGAGGCGGATCCCGCCGTCGCGCTCGCGCCGGGCGACGTCGGCGCTGTTGCCCGGGCGGATGGACTCGTGGGTGACGCTGGAGGATGTGGAGTCGCTGGCGCAGTGGGAGCGGCTCTTCGGCGAGGGGTTCCGGGCGGTGTTCCTGTTCGTCTACGCGTGCGATGCGCAGCCGCCGGATGCGCTGTTCCAGGAGGTGTTCGAGGATCGCGGGACGTGGTACGCGCTGCGGGCGGTGACGCTCTCGGCGTATCGCGCGGCCATGAGGACGCGCTCGCCGAAGTGGCGGACGGTGGATATTCCGCGGCGGATCTTCGAGCAGATCTCCACGCCGCTGACGATGGGATGGAACGCGATGGCGGGTGATCCGGGGCCGGAGCTGGCGGCGCTCGCGTGAGGCGTGCGGTGGATGACGCAACCGTTCCAGCTCCTCCTCCGCGTCAGACTGGCGATGGGCGGGACGCCACCGATCGGCGAGGATCGCTCGCGGGCTCGCGGGTGGTGGTCGTTTGCGGCGCGATCGTTGCTCTTGGCGTCGCGATGCCGGCGATTCTCGAGGCCTCGGGAGTCGTGAACAGCGAGCGAGACCGCGTCCTCGGCGAGGTTCCCATTACGTTGCCTTTGATCGCGCTGGGCGCGATCTTTGTCGTTGGGTTTTTCGTGCTTCTCGGGCTGATCGTCGCGTGTCTGATCCGGCGGGCTTCGAGGCTCGCGGCCGTGCTCGCGGTGGTGCTTGCGTGCGCGGTGGTGCTGGACGTTGCCGTGCACGCCGCGGTTTGCTCGATGGCGACGGGATCTCGCGGGTTCGCCGCGTGGACCAAATCGGTGAATACGGGACCGGTCACCGCCTGGCTGGCGACGAATCCGACCGGTCCACCTCCGCCGGCCTCGGAATGGCTGCTGTACTATGCGGGAGAGAAATCGGCCCTGAACCGCTCGGCGTGCGTTCCGGTGAATCTGGTCCCACGATTCGACACGGGCCGCCTTCCGGAGGAGGTCTTCTTGCTCCCCGGCAACGGTGCGATCTTCGCGGTGTACAGGGCGAACCTGCGGATCTACTTCGTGGTGATCGGTCCGGCGGCGGCGTCGGTTCCAGCCGAGTTCGAGGCACCGGTGACGTGGACGACGGTTCGACCGGATTTCCTCGTCGGGGAGTTCACGCGGGGCTGAGTCCACTCGCCAGACGCCTCTGCCGGGCCTTGGCGCATACCCTTCCGCATGCTTCGCCGCACACTCATCCGTCTGGCACCGCCCGCTCTCGCGATTGCGACGTGGGCCGGGACCGTGCTTGCCCAGTCCACGCCGAAGGTCGAGAAGGTGCTCAAGCCGCCGACCCCGCCGGTGGGCAAGGCCGAGACGCCATGGCTGCCGATCATCCTCGCGTTCCTGCTTGTCGCGATCATCGTCGGGGTGAACTTCATCCCCTCGAAGCGCGGGCATCTGGATTGAGCGGGAGTGAAGGCGTACAGGTGTCGGGGCGTAGAGAAAGGGCTTTGCATGAGCGAGCTTGAGGGCGTGTCGCCTGTGGCGGGCACGGGTTCGCGGGTGAGCCCGCGCCTGGTGGCGCTCAACGCGGCGCTGCTGGGGGTGCTGGTGCTGGTCACGGTGATGGGGTCGCGCCCGGCGACGGCGCAGACGTCGACGCCGGGGCCGATGGCGGCGCGCGGGCGGGGCGACTACACGATGGTGAGCGGGAAGTACTCGGGGGCGACCTCGTCGGCGGTGTACATCGTCGATGTGGCGAACCAGGAGGTGGTGGTGCTGGGGTGGGACCGGACGAACTCGCGATTGAACCCGATCGGGTTCCGGTCGCTGGTGGATGATGCGCACTATCTGACCAAGCCGCGGTGAGGCCCATGAAGGCGATCTCTCTCAATCCGTCCGCCATGCTCTGGGCGAGCGCGTTCGTGCTCGCGGGGCTGATCGTGGTGCAGTTTGGCCGGTCGCCGGCGCCGGTGGGGGGCGCGGGGATGGGGGGGTTGGATGCGGTGGTGTCGGCGGCGATGGCCGCGCCCATGGCGGATGGGTCGGTGAGCCGCGTGGGGGATTACACGGTGATGACGTTCAGCACGGGCAACGACGACGTGCTGGCGATCCTGGACAGCCGGGCGGAGGAGATGTTCCTGTACCGGGTGCGGAGCATGTCGGAGTTCGAGTTCCTGGGGCGGGACAACCTGCCGAACCTGTTCGCGACGGCGCGCCGGCTGGGGCCGGGGCGGAAGTAGGCGACGGAGTCGTGGCCGTCCGCCGGCCGGAGCACCGATGGCTTTGCGAGGATTCGCAATGGTGTGCGTGACATGATCTGGCCCAGACGTCAGAGCAAGG
>DASZWV010000042.1:0-13948 GCA_035546115.1 Phycisphaerales bacterium | reverse complement strand
CCGCCGGCGGCTTCACGCGGTGCGGGGTGACCCCATCACCGCTCTGGGGTGCGACCAGGGGTGCGACGGCTCGCTCGCCGGCCTCGGTCACGATCCGTTCTGCGAGCAGACGCGCCGCCGCGTTCCACAGGTGCGACTGGTAGGCCTCCACGCTCATCTGCTGGGTAAAGTGTGGGAGCGACTCGAACGCCTTGGCGAACGATCCACCCGCCGCCAGGGTTTCGATCGCCCGTCGTTCCGGACATCGGGGCAACTCGGTCGAGAGAGCGCGCCACTCGCCCCATCTCGAGGCGCACGCCCGAGTGAACGCGCGCATCTTGCCGGTGTCCTTTCGTGCCGGCGTGCCGATCGCCAGCTTGAGTGCTCCCTCGAAGTCGCCGCGGATGAGACGGGCGGCGACAAAGCCGCCCCCGTGCCGCGCCGAGCCGAAGCGCTGGGCACCAAAGTAGTTCACAACGAGAAGGCGGACGGTGGAATCGAGTTCCGACGGATCGCGGAGCAGGCTTGCCCTGCGGTCCATCTCTCGTGCCGCATCCGGCGAGAGGTCCCGCACAACAATCTCGAAGCGATTGCCATCGATGCACTCGGCCCGCACGGGCGCGTTCGACCAGCCGATCAGGCGCGCCGAGAACCGCGGCTCAAGAACCTCGGTTCGTATTTCGCCTTGCGGGCGCTCGACCGAGACCAGCTGGGTGGTCCGCGCGTGCTTGTCCTTAAGCCCCGCGTAGTCGACCCGTCCGCCGCCGACGCCGAGGGCCTTGCCCAGCAGGCCGACAGCCTCAGGAGTGCCGAGAGACTCCTTGCGCAGTTCGTACACGGCGTGAACGGCCTCGGCGCTCCGGCCCGCGCGCAATGACCGCAGGAACGAGGCGGAAGGCCGCTCCGACACGACAAAGTCCGAAGGTAGCCGTCGGATCGTCATCCGCCGATGCTATGGAATCGTCGCATCGGCGCGGCGCCGGGTGGGCCCCCCCGGCGCGGTTCACTGCACGTTCGCCAGGAAGTCGGCGTAGGTCGTTGTGAAGCCGGCGGTGGTGATCGAGTCGCTGTCGAGGGGGATCTCGGGCAGGTTCCGCTGGACCGGGAACGGTTGATCGTGACGGCTGAAGATCTGAACCAGCAGGGGATCCTCGACCTGTCGGTTGACCACGGGTGGATCAACCCAATAGATGAACGCGTTGCCGCCGGCCGTCCAGTTGACGCCGGTCCGCGCCCAGTGGGCGATCATCTGCTCGAAGACCCAGGCGTTCGTGTAGTTCGGCCACGCGATCGTCGGCCAGATCTTCGAGTTCGGTCGGTGCATCACGGAGCGGATGTGGTTGATCGCGTCGATCAGCACGTTCCACTGCCAGCGGTGCACGCGCGGGGGCTGGGTGTATCGCCCCCCGTCGGCCAGGTAGATGCCCGGCGAGCTGGTCCGGCCATCGAGCGTGTTCGGATACCAGGGCCAGCCGTTCGGGTCGTAGACCGGCCAGGTCGGAGCCGACACCATGTAGTTCATCGTCGGAGGCTGGACGTTCGGACCTCCGGGAGTCGTCGGCATGCAGAAAATCCCGGATCCCACCAGGGCCATGCTCAGGGACCGGTACATCAGGCCGTACGCGTAGGAGTTGAAGGTGTTGACGGCGTTGCGGAAGTTGGGGCTTCGCACGTCGAACATGTCCATTCGAAGGGCGCGGACCGCCGGGGGCATCTTCGCGCGGGCCTTTGGGCTCGCCAGAATCGCGGCAAGCGTGTTGGCGTCGAGATTCCAGAAACCAAGAGCTCCCTCGTTGTCCGTCCAGACGCCATCGAGGTGCATACCCCTGCGGCGAAGTTCGCGACCCAGCGGACGCAGCGTCATGATCTGTCGGGAGAGCTTGACGCCTCCGTTCTCGAACAGGAACATCGGATCCGCGCCGTATGCGGGATAGCTCTCGGTTCGCAGTACGCCTCGAAGGAAGGTCACCCGATATCCATCCGGCAAAGCGGCGAGTTGATTGCAGACGCCCGACGCATAGGCGTCGGCTGTGCTCATGAAGATTTCCGGGTGGTTGTAGTCATACCACCCGGCCCACTGGACCATTGGTGTAATTCCCGGGGTCGTCGCCGGCTCCGTCGAAAATACTCGAAGATGCTGCACGGCTGGGTCGCTCCGCTGATCAGTTGCGCCGGAATGGACTTGCGCTTTCGCCGATCCCGGCCAGGCCACCCTTCATCGACCCGCTGCCGAGGCCTCATTTCCCTGAAAGGAAAGAGCCCTTGTAATCCGATCGCGCCAGACGAGAGATGCGGTTCGTCTCGAAGATCCGACAATCTCAGGCCGGTTATCGGCATTTTTGGTGCGTTCCCCCTCATTCGGGGTTCATTATTCGCTTGCCGCTGACCTCGCGGACCACGAACCCCGATCTCGCGTTCTCGGTAGAAAGCTCTGTGGCGACCAGGTTTGCTCGCCGCTCGGCCAAGGAGAGCCACGATGAACAGCCGGACGTTGGTAGCCAGGACCGTTGGAGCGCTCTTTGTCGCGGGTGCCTCGGTCGGCATGGCGTCCACCGCGATCGCGGATGGACATCGAGACCACGGCTACCGCGGATTCGGTGGGCATCACGGGAGTGGGTTCCGTGTCGGGGTTGGTTTTTCGACATGTGGATCCGGATTCTCGATCGGATTCGGGAATGGGTTTCGATACTGCGGGGGACCCGTCTACTTCGGCTCGAGATTCACCTACGGCGGCTATTACTACCGGCCGTATACCCCGATTGTCGTCACATCGCCCTATTACTACGGCTCCTACGCGTACGACTACCCCCAAGCGGTTGTCGTCACCCAGCCGACCGTGGTCACTCAGCCCGCGGTCGTCCAGCAGCCAGTCGTGATTCAGCAACCGGTGACCATCTCGGCTCCGGCGGCGACGGAGCCGACGCCGGCGGCAGTGCCAGTCGCGTCCCAAGGCTCGTCCGCCGCGGCGGCTCCGACCCAAGCCGCCATCGCGCAGGACGCCGAGCAAAACCGCTACCGCGATCGCGAACTCGGCGATGCGTACATGCGCATGCACGATCCGGATAACGCCGTTCGCGTGTACAAGCGCTATCTTGACGCGTGGAACGGCGACGGCACGGTAACCCGGAATCTGGGGCTCGCTCAGGTGGCCCGCGGCGATACTCAGGAGGGATTCCGCAACGTCATCCAGGGCTACAAGATCGAAGCCGACCTTATCAAGCGGCCGCTCAGCATCGACAATCTTGGCGGGAAGATCGGTTTCGAGCGTCTCCTTGATGCAGCCTCACAGGCCGCTGCCGGTACGAACACCGCAGGGGGCTGGGCGACGGTCGCCCTGCTCCAGCACACTTCGGGCAACCACGACGCGGCCGTGACGGCACTGCAGAAAGCCCGCGACGCCGGCCTCGACCAGACGATTCTTGATCGGTTCACGTTGGAGATCGGCAAACCTTCGAAGTGAGATTCGCGTATAAAAGACTGCGGGAACCTCCTCCTTCCGGTCCTTTCCTCCTTGGTTACGCCGGCCACGCACTGTGCGTGGTCGGCGTTGTTTTTGGGGATCGCGGCCGATCACACGCCGGGCTTGAGCCAGGTCGTGCTCAGCAGGTGCTTCTCGGTGTCGAAGACCATCTGCGGATTGGCCTTGAGCAGCCCGCAGAGCGCGGCCAGTTCGGCGGGCGAATCGAGATCGACGTGCACGGACTGCTCGTTGGCCAGCTTGAGATAGATGCGGCCGGTGTTGCTGTCGGCGTGCCAGTATGCGCTGTAGGCGATGATGGGTTCCATAGTCTCGTGTGTGTGGAGGGTGAGGGGGAATGATCAACCATTCGCGGGTGGGGTCGGCTGGGCGGATTCTTTCGAGGCTCGCCACTTGGTGATCGCGGCGTGTTGCAGGTCCAGCGAGCGGAGCGCCATCTGCGTCTCGCGAAGCAGCGTGACCGATCCGTGCACCAGGCCGCCGACTCCGGCCAGGGCGCACAGCACCATCGCCGCCTGCGCGAACGAGTCCAGCGAGTGGAACTTGAAGTAGTTCGCGAAGGCGCCGACAAGGGCCACGCACGTTCCCGCCGCGAAACATCCAGCGGCGAGGTAGAACCGCCGCAGGGCGTGCACGAGCAGCAGCGCACGCCTGGTGGAGTTCTGGAAGTCCTGCTGCTGGAACTGCACGATGGGATCGTCGGCGCTCGCCGATGAGACGATGGCCGTCGCGGCTTGACGGGCGCGGTCCGATGCGCGGGCTAGGCGATTCGAGGTTCCCAGCGCCAGCACCGTCGAGGCGTTGGTCAGGATCGCGGGCGCCGCCAGGAACGACAGCACCGCGAAGGCATTCTCGGAGAGCGACGATACTTGCGACATCGCCCCATGGTAGAGCGGCCGCGGGCGCCGCCCTACCTCGGCCAGAACCAGGCGAAGATCGCCCCGGTGATCAGGCCGAACACGACGCCGTCGATCCAGTCCATGACCACCGCGCGGCGTTTCTTCTGGAACCAGATGTCGTGGGGGAAGCTGGCGAAGCAGTAGGCGAGGATGCCGGCGGTCCCGAGAATCTGGAGAACTTTCGCGATTGGCGCCCCGATCGGGAGCGCGGCCCAGCCGAGGTAGGCGATCACCGTGCTGGTCACAAGGTAGAAGAGAAACGTGACCAGCATGTTCACGCCCATGTTCATCTCTCCCCAGACGCGCAGCGTCCCCATCGGACGCTTGTCGTAGACCGCCCTCCGAGCTTCCTTCCGTTCCTTGGGCGGCAGGTTGTCGTGCTGGCAGAAGTCGGGAAAGCCGTAGTTGCCCGGGCGGATGTTCATGCGGGTGATGAAGTCCATGAACTGCTGCTCGCCGTCACGCCCGCCGGGGAGGGCGTCCCGGTCCTTCTTGTGGTGGCCGATGATCATCCAGAAAATGAAGCTGGCGATCCAGACGCCGATGCCCGAGACGAGGATGGGAAGCCAGAGGTGCGTGAGAAACTCCATGGATCGGTCTCCCCGAAAAGACGGTTCGTACCCCGCGACACTTTGAGCCGACTCGTGCCTGCACGGATATCGTGCATCCACCTGGCGACGGTCCTCTTTCCGCCGCGGCGAGGGATGGCGAGCGAACACGTCTTCCTCGTGTAAGTGGCGGCCGACAAGGAGCTTATCGATGCAAGACGAGATCAATCCGCCGCCCGCTTCCGAGCCCCCGGCCGCATCCGGAACCTCCGCCCGCGACCAGCAGCTCAAGGCGGCGTTCACCGCGTTCAAGAAACGCTTCAAGGCCACGAAGCTCGATCAGGAGTCAAAGCTCGGGGGCCATCGGGCCATGACCGGCGGGAAGACCTCAGGACTTTCGGGAATCATCCCGCCGCGCGAGTTCCCGGCGGATGTCTGGGCGGAACTTGCCAGGCAGGGGCGAATCAAGGACTGCGGCGGCGGGTTCTATGGGATGGTGTGAGGCCCCCGCAGCGCCCCATGCGAGGTGCACGCGTGCACGAGGTGCCTCGCCGCGAAAATCGCCCGCTCTCACATCGTCGTGTCCACACTTGTCGGCCTTCCGAGGTGCTGGATACCTCGCAAGAACCAGAAGACTCCCAGCACGAAGATCCCCGTGAAGACCGTGTATCGCCCGCCATGGGCGCCGTTGGAGGCGGCCGCGTAGCTCGCGACGGACAGCCCCACGCCCGCGCCGATCGCGCAGAGGCCGAACAGAACCCCCCGGACGCCTCGGGCGCGGAACTCGGACTTGATCTCGTGCTGCTGGGACGGCGCGGTCGTTCCCAGGAAGGCCCGCACCTGCTCGGCGCCATCTCTGGAAATCTCAAACTCAACGATGCGCTTGCCGTCGCGGATTCCAAAGCGATTCCCGTTCGAGAAGCCGGGCAGACGGAACACGCTCGCCGCCTGCTCGGGCCGCAGACGCGTCAGTTCACGGCCGTCGGGGCCCATCACAGCGGCGGTGCCGCCCTCGATATTGATCCGCCATGTGTCGTTGCGGTGGTTGCTCTCAACGCAGTGCAGATCGATGTACATGGGTGCCTCCGCCCCGGGAAGTGCAGCGCGGGGCGTGGGCCAGATCGGCGGGAATGGATAACGGGGCAAAGAAACCCGGCTCGAGCGGAGTTATCGGGGTGCGCCCGTCCGCACAAGTTCACCGCCAGCGGACACTCACCACTCCGGCCCGCCCGTGTACCGGCCATACACATCCGCCATGGCCTGCACCATCTCGCCGAGCGTGCAGTTCGCGAGGGCGCCGTCCACCAGGGCGGGCATGAGGTTGAACTTGTTCAGCCCCTCGGACTCGAGCGATGAATCCCCCTTGCGTGCGGTCTCGCGGATGCGATCCAGCGCCCGCTTGACGCCGGCCGCATCGCGCCGGGCCTTGAACTTCGCGAGCCGATCGACCTGCTCGGTCTCGACGGAGTGGGGGATCTGAAGGATGTCGATGGGCCGCTCATCCGAGCCCTCGGTGAAGGCGTTCACGCCCACGATGATGCGGTCGCCCGCCTCGCACTCTTCGCTGAAGCGATAGCTCGCCTCGGCGATCTGGCGGCGGAAGTAGCCCTTGTTGATGCCGGCGACGACCGATCGTCCGAACGTGCGCCGGGGCTGGTACGCGGCGTGCTGCTCCAGATTCGCCGGCGCTGCTCCGGGCGCTGCGCCCTTCCAGTCCGCGTACTCGCCCATGCGATCCACGTCGTTGATGTAGCCCAGGGCGTCGGCCTCCATCTTGTCGGTGAGCGTCTCGATGAACCACGAGCCGCCGAGCGGGTCCACCGTCCGCGTGACGCCCGTCTCGTACGCCAGGATCTGCTGCGTTCGCAGCGCCACCGTGACGGCCTGCTCCGTGGGCAGGCCCAGCGTCTCATCCATCGAATCCGTGTGCAAGGACTGGCACCCGCCCAACGCCGCGGCCATGGCCTGATAGGCCACGCGCACGATGTTGTTCAGCGGCTGCTGCTCCGTGAGCGAGCAGCCGGCCGTCTGCACGTGCGTCTTCATGTACAGCGATCGCTCGCTCTTGGCCCCATAGCGATGCTTCATGGCGCGGGCCCAGATCCGTCGCGCCGCGCGCAGCTTGCAGATCTCCTCGAAGAACTCGTTGTGCGAGTTGAAGAAGAACGACAGGCGCGGGGCGAACGAGTCGATGTCCAGGCCGCGCTCCAGGCACGCCTCCACGTACTCCATGCCGTCGCGGAGCGTGAACGCGAGTTCCTGGGTCGCCGTCGAGCCCGCCTCGCGGATGTGGTACCCGGAGATGCTCACCGAGTTCCACTTCGGAACCTGGCGCGACTGGAACTCGATCGTGTCCACGACGAGCTTCACCGAGTGCTCCGGCGGATAGATGAACTCGTTCTGCGAGTGGAACTCCTTGAGGATGTCGTTCTGGAGCGTGCCGCCGAGGTCGTTCCACGAGATGCCCCGCTGCCTGGCCATGGCGAGGTACATCGCCCAGATCACGCACGCCGGGCCGTTGATCGTCTGCGAGACCGTGACGCTGCCGACGGGGATGTCCGCGTACAGCCGGTGCATGTCCTCGATCGTGTCGATGGCCACGCCACACCGTCCGACCTCGCCCGCCGAGAGTGCATCGTCCGAGTCGCGCCCCATGAGCGTGGGCAGATCGAACGCGGTCGAGAGGCCGGTGTTGGCCGCGACCTTGCCCCTCGCGTGCCGGGCCTGCTCCAGCAGATACTTGAACCGTTTGTTGGTGTCGTCGGCCGAGCCGAAACCGGCGAACTGGCGCATCGTCCAGAGGCGCGAGCGATATCCCTCGGGGAACAGCCCGCGCGTGAAGGGGTATCTCCCCGGCGAGTTGATGTCGCGATCCAGATGCTTCAGAGACTCCGGCGGTTTTCCGGCTGTGTAGGACGAGTCCAGCACGAGTCCCGAGATCGTCACGGTCTGCGGATCGACCGGGGCCGGTCCGTGTGCCGGATGGGCGTTGCGCGCCGCCCCGGGAAGTTCGGACCTCGATGCCGTGTGGGTGCTGCTCATGGTGAGTTCCGGGTGAAGGCGGGATGAGGGCGGTCGTTTCCTGCGGACTCCGCGGGGGAGTATATGATTGCGGCTGATCCTCCGAATCGCTGGTGAAGACGGGAAAACTCGGGTATCTTGAGAACGCCCGCGCGCTGCGTCGCGGGCCCGTCCGATAAGGAACCTCCTGTTTCGGTGAGCCGTTGGAACCTCGGCTTCGGCCGAGGCGAAGAGGGGGCCGGACCGAAAAAGTGTGGATGTCTTGCGCTTTCACGGCGGCTCTGGGCCGGAAGGCCACCTTGGAGCGAAGTATGTCATATCGCACGAATCGAAGGGTTCTTGCCGGCGCGCTCGCCTGCGTGACGGGATTGGCTGCCGCCTCGGCCCAAGCCCAGTTCGTCGCGCAGACGATCGCCACCAGCACGGACGCCGACCCCCTCGTGCGACCGGTTTTCCTGACGCACGCGCCGGGCGATTACAAGCGCGTGTTCGTGGTCCAGAAGGGAGGGCAGATCCGCATCATCGACCTGACGACGCAGCCCCTTCCGACGGTGCAGGCATCGGCGACGCCGTTTCTCGACATGTTTTCTTCATCGCGCCCGGCGGTCCTGTCCCCGCCGCAGACGCCGTCGAGCAGCAGCGACGAGCGCGGCCTGCTCGGGCTCGCATTCCACCCACAGTTCCAGAGCAACGGCAAGTTCTACGTCTACTACTCGGCCACCACGATCTCGGGGCTGCCGACCGGGTTCAACTACACCAACAACGTGGTGGAGTTCATCGTGCGAGACCCGAGCACGCACGCCGTGAATCCGAACCTGAACGCGGCGGACATCTCCACGGGGCGAGTCGTGCTGCGGCTGCAGCATCCGTCGGGTGCGACCAATCACAATGGCGGTGGAATCGGATTCGGGCCGGATGGGTACCTGTACATCACCGTGGGCGACGGCGGCAACGGCGGCGACACGGGCACCGGCCACAACTCCACGATCGGCAACGCGCAGGACACGGGCATCCTGCTCGGCAAGATGCTGCGCATCGACGTGAACTCGACGGGACCCGCCCCGCAGGGCGTGCTGTGGACGGGCACCAACTCGGGCAGCACGTACGACGATTCGGTCGTGGCCTACGGCGTGCCGTCGGACAACCCCGTGCTGGCGGTCGCCAACGGCGGCACATCCCCGGCGCGAAGCGAGATCTGGGCCGACGGCCTGCGCAACTCGTGGAAATGGTCCTTCGATCGTCTGACCGGCGACCTCTGGATCGGGGAGGTCGGCCAGGACGCGTGGGAGGAGATCGACTACCAGCCCGCGTTCACCGGCGCCAACGGAGCCGAGGTTGCCGGGCGAAACTACGGGTGGCGCTGTTTCGAGGGGACGGTCTCATACAACACCAACGGCGGACGGTGCGCCGCCACCTACGACGCCGCGGGGCTCACGCCCCCGCTTGGCGTGTACGCTCACAACTCCACCCAGGCCGGAACGAATCCTCCGCGAATGATGACGGCGGCGGGGGGCGGAAACATCCTGGGGTGCGCGGTGACGGGCGGCTATGTGTACCGCGGATGCAGAATTCCGGCGCTCTTCGGTCAGTACCTCTTCACGGACTATTGCGGCACGACGCTCTACTCGACGACCATCAACTCGGCAACGGGCCTGCTCAAATCGCCCACCGCGTGGCCGAGCGCATACACAGGTTCGACGGCCGTCACTCCCAACGTGCCCGCCGTGGCAAGCCCCGGCGGCGTGGTCTCGTTCGGCGAAGACGCCTACGGCGAGATGTACGTGGTCGTGCAGACCCCGGCGAACATCTACAAGCTCGTCTCGACAACGCCGAGCGTGATCCCGCTCGCGAATCCGGACTATGACCGCAATGGCACGCTGGCGGTTGCCGACATCTTCGCCTACCTCAACGGGTGGTTTGCCGGCGCCTCGGACACCGATTTCAACCGCGATGGCGCGGTCGGCGTCCAGGACATCTTCGATTTTCTGAACCACTGGTTCATGGGCTGTGCGGGCTGATCGCGCAAGCCGATGCGCGCCGATCATGCGCGAAAGTAGGCACGGAGCTCCGCCAACTCCTCCTCGACGTGGGCGCCGTCGCTCACGGTCTCGGCCACGACCTCACGAAGCATCCTCCGGAAGCGACGCTTCACCGTCTGCAGCATGTTGCTCGCCTGCGACTCATCCACAGCACCGACGAGCCGTGCGAGCTCGTTCAGCGGCAGGGGGGATGTGCGGCGGACGGCTGGTCCCAGCACGTTGATCCCGAACGCCTTCCAGTGCGCATCGAGGCCATCCGCGAGGCATCGCTCCTCGAGGCGATTGAGCGTGATCTCGATGACCGTCGCCGCCCACACACGATCAAAGCTGCGTTCCAGCTCGCGGCCGGCAATCTCCGGATCCGTCGAGTCCTCCAACTGGGCGGGGTGGGCCGCCGGGCTCGCGTCCGGTCCGGGCTTCCCGCCCTTGTGCGCCTTTCCCAGCCGATGCTGATCGATCAGGAAGTTCCGGAGCGCCTGCTTGAGGAACGCCCGGAAGCGGCCGCGCGTCGGGTCCGCCCGTCCGATGACGTCGCGCCCCAGCACGACCTGGGTCAGGAACTCCTGCGTCAGGTCGCTCGCATCATGCCCCGTGTATCCTTGCCGCCGGATGAACGAATACACCGGGGCCCAATACGAGCGCAGGAGTTGCTCCAGATGGGCGCGATCCCCCCGCGCCCCCAGCACGAGGGACCAGATGGTGGACTGAAAGCTGGCGGCGGTGTTGGCAGGGTCCACGGGGCGAAGCCAAGGGGTGCCGAAAACGTGAATCTGATCGATCGAGGCTTGGACGGGCGATGAGAGTTTATGTACAGTGCGGGCACCCCGCTCGGTTCCAAAATCCCCGGCCATCTGGCAATGCCCGCCAAGCGCAATCGAATCTTGAACCTCCACCGGCCGCTCATCGGCATGGTCCACCTGCGAGCGCTCCCCGCGACGCCCGGATCCCGGCTCCCCGTCGCCGAGATTGCCCGTATTGCCGCCGAGGAGGCCCGCACGCTTATCGATGCCGGTTTCGACGCTTTGCTCATCGAGAACATGCACGATGCCCCGTATCTCCACGCGGGAGTTGACGGCCGCGGGCATCCGCCTGAAACCGTCGCCGCGATGAGCCGCTGTGCCCTCGCCGTGCGGGACGCGGTGGGGGAAAAGCTCCCCACGGGGGTTCAGGTTCTCTCGGGGGGCAATCGTGAGGCGCTCGCGATCGCCCTCGCGGCCGGTCTGAACTTCATCCGCTGCGAAAACTACGTGTTCTCACACGTCGCCGACGAAGGGCTCCTTGTTCGGGCCGAGGCCGGGCCTCTCCTGCGATATCGCCGATCCATCGGCGCCGAAAAGGTGCAGGTCTTCTGCGATCTCAAGAAGAAGCACGCATCCCACGCGATCACCGCCGACGTCTCTCTCGCGGAAGCCGCGCACGCCGCCGAGTTTTTCGGCGCCGATGGTCTCATCGTCACCGGTGTCGCCACAGGCCGCGAGACCGACGCCGCCGATGTCGCGCGGGTTCGCGATGCCTCCGCGCTGCCGCTCCTGGTGGGCTCCGGCGTCAATCCCGAAAACGCAAGCTCGCTGTTCGAGGCCGGCGCGGATGCACTGATCGTCGGCTCCTGGATCAAGCGGTCCGGCCTCTGGGCCAATCCGATCGATCCCAAGCGCTGCCGCGCACTCGTGAAGGCCTGCAAGGGATGAGCGAGAACCGGCCGCGACATCGCCGCATCCGTCCCGGCATCATCGGCCTCGGCTTCCTGCTCGCGATGTTTCTCACCTGCATTGCCACGCTTCCCTGGACGCTCGGGACCGTCCGCAGCCCCGGCGGCGGCGCTTCGTCCCGAATCGACCTGCAACTCCGGACGGCGAGGCACCTCCCGCCGAGCTGGTGGGGATTCGGAGCTCACGAGCGGTCTTCCGACCCCGCGTCCAAGCGACTCGAGGCCACCGCAAGATTGCGTGCCCTCGAGCACCTCGCGGCAACCCGCGGCACGACCGTCGAACGCCTCGAAGCGGAGCATGTCGAGCCCTCGCCAGCAGACATCGCCGCGGCACGACCCTTCTACCTGTTCGGCACCGATCTGCTCGGACGCGATCTCTTCGTGCGTTGCCTCGCCGGCGGGGGGATCTCCTTGACCATCGGGATCGCCGCGGCCGCGCTCGCCGTGCTGCTGGGAACGCTCTACGGCGCGATCTCCGGCTATGCCGGCGGCCGCACCGATGCGGTCATGATGCGCATCGTCGATGTCCTGTACGGATTGCCGTACGTTCTTCTTGTCGTACTGCTCGCCGTCGCCGCCGACGGAGTGATGGGCGAGTACGTTTCGCGGGAGAAGGCGCGGATGCGTTGGGTTCGTCAGGAAGTCGTGTCAAGTGTCCATCACGCCGCGATCGATCCCTCCATGCCGCTCGACGCTGCGGAGGTCCTGAAAGCCCACCCCGATCTTCGAGAGAAACTCGAACGGGAGGCCGAGGCCAGGTTCCCGCCGCGGATCGTTTCGAATGCCGGCCGCACGGCCTTCGATCTCACCACGCTCCTTGTCGCCATCGGGGGCGTTTCGTGGTTGACCATGGCCAGGGTCATCCGGGGCCAGGTCCTCAGCCTCAAGGCCCAGCCGTTCATCGAGGCCGCCAGAGCCATGGGCGTCGGCACGCCGGGGATCTTCGTGCGACATCTGCTCCCCAATCTCGTCGGGCCGATCGTCGTCTACGCCACGCTCACCGTGCCGCAGGCCATCCTGCAGGAGAGTTTCCTGAGCTTCCTCGGGATCGGCGTCCGACCGCCCATGCCGAGCTGGGGAAACCTCGCGGCCGAAGGGCTCGGCGAGATCAATCCGGTAAGCCCCGAACTCAGCCATTGGTGGCTGCTCCTTTTCCCCTGTCTGCTTCTCGGAGCCACGCTCGTCGCGCTGAACTTCGCCGGAGAATCGCTCCGCGAGCGGATGGATCCCAAGTCGAGGCGGTGCTGAGCCCGCCCGGCTCGATCACGAGCCAACTGCCGCGATGCGCTCCTGCTTGCCGTACACGGTGAGCACATCGCCCACTGCGAATCTGAAATCGGCAGGGGGCGTGCCAACCCAGCCTTCCTCCCGTGTCCTGCCCGGCTCCGCCCGCGAACAGCCCAGAACGAGAACGCCCTCCCCGCTCAGGTTGAGGTCGCGCAGCGTGCGCCCGACGAGCGGAGAGGCCTCGTGCACGTGCACCTCCTCAACGACGAAGCCCGCGTGGAGCCGCAGGAGCAGAGCGAAGTCCGCGGGCCGCACCACCCCGACCGTTCGCAAGGACTTCTTGATCATCCAGTCGATCGACTGCCGCACCGGCGGCGTGATCGACAGCAGCCAAAGGGCGGCGATGCCGGACGCGATCCACAGGACGACGCGAAGCTCCTCCTCCGTTCCGTTGGCCTTCACGAACGCCACGATGACCGATCCGAAGCCGGCCGTCACGCCCACGTTTCCTGCAAGGATCAGGTGCTTGATGATCCGCCGCCGATTCCGGTCGGAGACCACCATCTCGGACTCGCGCGTGGTGAACCCGACGCCGAAGAACGCCGAGTACGCCTGGAACGAAGCGACGTCCCAAGGCAGCCCGGTCATGACCAGGGCCATCGTGCCGATGCGAACAACGATCAGCGAGATCGCGACGATGACCAGCAGCGAGATGATTGCGCCCATGCGAGATCGTTGGCCATACCCCGCCCTCGAGACTCACGCGAGGCCAGTCTCGCCGCCCGGACGCGAAGCCGCGATGTCGAGGAAAGTGGGCGATACTGGATTCGAACCAGTGACCTCATGCGTGTCATGCATGCGCGCTAGCCAACTGCGCCAATCGCCCGAGGTGTCAGTCGTTCGGCCGTCGGGATTCGCCGACCGAGCGGCCAAACTATAGCCGATGCGCGCCGGAGAAACACGCGGCCGTCGCTCACAAAAAAACGCCGGGCGTGCCTTTCGACACGCCCGCGAATGGGTCACACGTTTGTGGCCTGGATGATCCGGCG
>DASZWV010000041.1:0-2680 GCA_035546115.1 Phycisphaerales bacterium | reverse complement strand
GTTGTCGTCGCGCACGGTCCGCATCTGCGTCCGGGCTTGCTTCCTGCCCGTGTTGAACGGCGGGTCGATGTACACCAGGTCGAACGACTCGCCCGCGAACCGGCGGATGATCTCGAGGTTGTCGCCGGCGTGGATTTCGATCATGGGGTCTGAGGGAGCCCCGAGCGCAAACTCGGGAATCGATGCGCGATCCGCCCCAACCCCACCGCAATCACCTTCCGCCCCACCTCCCTCGCCCACTATCCTAACCCTGCGATGCACGACCACCCCCTCGTCGCCATCACCCGAGCCGTCCCCGGCCGCGTCGAAATCCCCGGCGCACGTGTGCAGATCGCCCCCGCCCTGCCGCAGATGTCCCGCGCCGAGCTCCTCGCCTTCATCCGCGGCGCAACGGTCGTCGGCACCATGTTCCACGACCACGTGGATGCCGAGTTCCTCCAGGCCGCCGGGCCGCAGCTCAAGGGAGTCTGCAACTACGCCGTCGGCGTGGACAACATCGACCTCGCTCTCTGCCGCTCACGCAACGTCATCGTCACCAACACCCCCGACGCCGTAACCGAGGGCACCGCCAACCTCGCCTTCGGCCTGCTCCTGGCCGTGGCCCGCAAGATCGTCGAAGGGGACCGCTTCTGCCGTTCGGGCCGCTTCGAGACCGAGGGCAACACCTTCCCCACGGGCTGGTGCGGCATGCACCTCGCCGGCCAGACCATGCTCATCGTCGGCGCCGGCCGCATCGGCCGCGCCGTCGCGATGCGAGCCCAGGCCTTCGGCATGCGGATCCTCTACTTCGCACGCTCGCGCCACCTTGAGTTCGAGCAGGCCCCGCTCGCGGCCAAACGCGTCACGCTCGAGGACGGCCTCCCCATCGCCGACGTCGTCAGCGTGCACACGCCGCTCACCCCCGACACCCGCCACATCCTCAACGCCGCCAGTCTCGCCCTGCTCAAGCCCACCGCGATCGTCATCAACACCAGCCGCGGCCCCACAATCGACGAAACCGCCCTCGCCGAGGCCCTGTTCGCCAAGCGCATCTGGGGGGCGGGCCTGGACGTCTTCGAGCACGAGCCGAAGATCCACCAGCGGCTGCTCGCCCTCGACAACGTCGTCCTGACGCCGCACATCGGCTCGGCCGAGCAGCACTGGCGCGAGGAGATGACGCGCCTGGTGTGCGAGAACGCCGCGGCGATCGTGGCGGGGCGGAAGCCGGCGAACATTGTGGTCTAGGACGGCTCATCCCTAGAATCTCCGTATGAAGTCGTCCAAGAGCATTGCGCTTACCCCGAAAGGCCAGAAGGCGGTGCGGGCCTGCCTCGCGTCGGGTCGTTACTCGTCGGCGCAAGAAGTCATCGAAGAGGCGCTCAGTCTCCTCGACCTCACGGAGCGCCAGCATCGGGCAAGGCTCGCGTCGATCGACGCGGCCATCGAGCGGGGCATGGCCGATGTTCGTGCCGATCGCGTTGTTGACTTCGACGACGACGCCGTGGCACGCATCAAGAGAGAGGGGCGAGCGCTGTTGGCTCGATCACGAAGGAAGTCCGCTTGAAGCGACGGCGTGTTCAGCTGACCGTCCCGGCCGAAGTCGAGTTGTATCACATCTGGCGGTATGTCGCGGAGCAGAGCGGTTCTTCTCGCGCCGACGCTCTGATCGTTCGACTGCGTGCGGCCTGTGATCTGATCGGATCCATGGGCGGCATCGGCCACCCCTACTCGCATCGCATCCCCCGCATCCGGATCTACTCCGTGCTCGACTACGTCGTCATCTATCGCCTGGAGGAAACTCGGGTAATCGTGCTCCACGTCGTGCACGGTGCCAGAGACCTCGATCGAATCGTGCGGCATCGCAAATAGGCGGTCCACGAAGCCAGGAGCTACCTCCCCCGCTGCCCCGCCAGATAGTCCCGCAGCCACTTCTTCTCCCCCACCGTCAGATCGTCCGGGCTCGCCGGGTGCTGGCGGATGCGCTTGAGCACTGCCTCGCCCTCCTCATCCGAGACCTTCGCGTTCGGATCGCCCGACGAGCACCCGCCCGCCAGCGCGCACGCGGCCACCGCCATCAGCAGCGCCCCCGCGCACGCCCGCCCATACCACGCCCCAGGATTTCTCCGGGTCTGCTTCTCGACCGCCATACGAATCCCCGGGTTTGCCACGCCCCGCCCCCCGCGGGCCTTGCGATCCCCAGACTTCTCTACAATATGTACGCGTCGAGCACGCGGCCCTTGCCCAGCGACACGGAGCGTCCCATGCGCAACGACATCCGCTACAACAATATCATCGACTCCGACGAGGCTCGCCAGGCCCAGGCCTGGGCCGACAAGGCGCCCGAGACGCCCGCCGCCGAGATCGACGCCGACAAGTTCTACATCACCCAGCAGTACGAGAAGTACACCCAGGACGACCACGAGGTCTGGCGCGACCTGTTCGACCGGCGCTGGGGCGTCCTGGAGCAGCAGGTCTCGCGCCAGTTCATCGAGGGCATGAAGATCCTCCGCCTCACGCGCGACCGGCTCCCCCTGCTCGACGACCTCACGCTCGCGAAGGACATCACCGTCGCCGGCGGCGATGTGCTGCCCAAGGGCGCCAAGCTCAACGGCATCAATCGGTTCCTCAAGGCCCAGCGCGACTGGTCCAGCTACGGCGTCCCCGGCTACCTCCCCGCCAAGGCCTTCTTCGCCTGCCTCGC
>DASZWV010000040.1:0-3506 GCA_035546115.1 Phycisphaerales bacterium | reverse complement strand
GGAAACTTCGGAGCATCCTCGGTGATTCGATGCATGGTCAGGGAATCGATCGCGATGGCGACGAGGCGATCGATGAGCAGGCCCTGGCGCTCGACGATCCGCGCGATCGCGAGGTTCTCTTCGAGGGCCTCCATGTATTCGGCGCGGTCGCCGCTCTGGAGGGCGTCGATCATGCGTGCGCCGTTGAAGCGGGCGGCCGCGCGGGCGTGGCCAAGGTCGGGTATCAGAACGGAGACGAACGGCTCATCGCCTTCGGGAGCCATGGGGCGGATGGGGCCCTGCATGTCGAGCAGCGAGCGCAGGTCGCGCGTGAGGCCGCTCTCGCGGGACTGGCGGAGGACGGCGAGGGTGAACTTGCGGCAGGCGTCGAAGGATCCCTCGCCGTTCTGCTTGTCGAACGCCTTGGAATCGGCGCCGGGGATGAGGGTGCTTGCCTCGAAGTACGCTGCGACGGGGGCCTGCGTGAGGCCCGGGACGTTGGTGGCGCCTTGCGCATCGGCGCAGGCCTTGATGAGCGCCTGGTAGCGCTCGAACTCCGCGGCGGCGTTGGCGGCCGCGGCTGCGGGCCACATGCCGAGCTGGACCTGGTGGATCTGCTGGACGGCGGTGCGGTCGCGGGCGGCGCGGTGGGCCTGGTTGACGAGCCAGAGCCACCATCCGGTGGCGGAGAGGAGGAAGAGCGCGACGGCGGCCGCGACGCCCTGGAAGAAGCGTTTGTGGCGGCGACGGCGGCGCTGCTTCATGACCTCGTGCTCGCGGACGATCTCGGGCTTGTAGACGGCGGCGCCCTCGGCGTCGGTCGTCAGCTCGCCGAGGGAGGCGTCGACGTCGATCTTCAGCCCGCACTCGGGGCAGATGATGGAGTGATCGCCGGCGATGCGCATGCCGAGGAGGGAGTAGTGGCACCTGGGGCACGCGCCGCAGCGGCGGATGAGCCTGCGGATGGTGAGGCGGAGGAGGGAATCGCGGAGGATGAGCGTGGGGAGAAGGCCGAGGGCGAAGGCGAGGGAGCCAACGATCAGGGCGATGATGGCGCCGCCGAGGTCGTCCACGCGCAGAAGATTCTGGATCCAGAGATTCGTGGGAACGATGAGGGCGCACGCGCCGATCGCGCCGATCAGCCCGGCGAGACCGACGATGATCCAGCGGAGGAGGCGGCGCCGCCAGGAGGAGTTGGCGGCGGAGACGAATCGGCGGCACTGGTCGTCGCTGAAGCGATCGAGTTCCGGGATCGCGCGGAAGACTTTGGAGCGGATGAGGCGCATGGAATGAGCGCGGAGCGGGCGCGGCTGGGGAGTCTACCGGAATGGCGAGGTGGGGGTTTCGGTCTTGGACGGATGGGCGCGGGGGTTGCAGCACGTGTCCAACGCATGGGCCGGGAGGCCCATGCCACCGTGATGCCAAGACATGGGCCGGGAGGCCCATGGCACCTTGATGCCCAAGACATGGGCCGGGAGGCCCATGGCACGGCGGCCATTACTTTGCCGGGTATTCGTAGACGCCGCGGCCGGCTTTGTCGCCGAGGCGGCCCGCGGTGACGAGCTGCTTGAGTTTGGGGCAGGCGCGGTAGCGGTCGTTGTTGAGGCCGTCCGCGAGGACGTTCATGATGTGGACGCAGGTGTCGAGGCCGATGAAGTCGGCCAGGCGCAGGGGGCCCATGGGGAAGTTGCAGCCGAGCTTCATGATGCCGTCGATGGCCTCGGGCTCGGCGACGCCTTCCATCCAGGCGTAGAAGGCCTCGTTGATCATGGGCATGAGGACGCGGTTGGAGATGAAGCCGGCGCGGTCGTTGGCCTTGAGGGGGGTCTTGCCCATCCTGGTGGCGAGGGCGATGGTGCGCTCGATCACTTCGGAGGAAGTCGTGAGGCCGGGGATGACCTCGACGAGCTGCATGAGGGGAACGGGGTTGAAGAAGTGCATGCCGACGACGCGCGAGGCGGTCGGGCCGCAGGCGGTGGCGATCTCGGTGATGCTGATGCTGCTGGTGTTCGTGGCGAGGACGACCTTGGGGTCGGGGTACATCTTCGAGAGACGGGAGAAGAGGTCTTTCTTGACCGCGGCGTCTTCGATGACGGCCTCGACGACCCAGTCGCAGCCGGCCCCCCCGAGGGCGTCGAGCTTGTCGACGAAGCGGATGCGGGCGAGGGCGGCGTCGGCGTCGGGCTGGGAGAGTTTCTGCTTTTCGACGAACTTGGCGAGGGATTTCTTGTGGACGGCCTTGCACTTGTCGATCGCGCCGGGGAAGGAGTCAAAGACGGTGACGTTGAGGCCGGCGACGGCGGCGACCTGGGCGATGCCGCCGCCCATCTGACCTGCGCCGAGGATTCCGATGGCTTTGATTTCGGACATGACGATCTCGCTGTAGTTTGAAAACGGGACGATTTTCGGCCGATGTGCGCGGACGGTGGGGGAGTGGTGTCCGCTCGGGCAAGGATACGGCCAATAGCCAGGGTGTTGGGCCGATCGCATAAGTTTCAAGGATTGCCGCGGGGTGCGCTGGCTCACCGGTCGGGTGGGATAATCCCGGCGATGTCACGCCTGGACAAACTACTGCGGATGCTCGAGGCGGAGCCGGAGGATGCGTTCACGCTGTACGGCGTTGCGCAGGAGTATGCCAAGCGCGGGCAGGATGGGGATGTCGGGCGCGCGGTTGAGTTCTACGACCGGTGCATCGCGGCGGACCCATCGTACTGCTACGCGTATTACCACAAGGGACGTGTGCAGGCGGATGCGGGGGAGACGAAGGCGGCCGTGGCGACCTTGCGGGAGGGCGTTGCGGCGGCTCGGAAGGCGGCCGATGGGAAGGCGTTGGGGGAGTTGACGTCGCTGCTGGATTCGCTCACGTAAACTCCGGGCATGGCGCGACGACGTGCTGCGCGGTTTGAGGTGCCCGAGCTGCCTTTGGCCGGGGGCGTGATCACGGCGGTGGTGCGCGCGGCGGATGAGCCGGACGTGCTGGCGATTCGCATCGGGCGGAAGACGGCGGGGCGTGTGCACGAGCGGCGGGCGGCGGAACTGGGGATCGGCGAGGGCGTGGAGTGGACCGAGCGGATGCGGCGGGAGGTGGGTGCGGGGATGCGGGATGCGGCGGCGCGGGAGTGGGCGGTGAGCGCGGTGGCGCGGCGGGGGATGTCGCGGAGCATGCTGGTGGGGAAGCTCGTGCAGCGCGGTCTGGAGCGCGGCGCGGCGGCGCGGATCGCGGAGGAGTTGAGCGCGAGGGGATTGATCGATGAGCGGGCGTTCGCGGAGGGCGTGGTGGCGAGTACGCTGGCGCGGAAGGGCGCGGGGAAGCGGCTGCTGCTGAATCGCGTGCGAGCGAAGGGCGTTGATGCGCGCACGGCGGGGGATGTGGTGGAGAAGGTGACCGGCGAATCGGGGTATGACGCGATGGAGGCGGCGCTGGAGCTTGCGGGGAGGAAGCTTCGGGTGATGGGAGAGCGACTGGATGGGCAGGCGACGCGGCGGCGGCTGCAGGGGCTGCTGGCGCGGCGGGGGGTGGAGGTGGA
>DASZWV010000039.1:0-5295 GCA_035546115.1 Phycisphaerales bacterium | reverse complement strand
TGCGCTCCTCCTCAGCCCGCACGAGGTAGCGCACGTACTCGCTCGCATTGTCAAACCCTCCGCGTCGCATCTGTTGATCAAACACGGCCCGCACCTTCGGTGGCATCGAAATATTCATCGTTGCCTGCTTGGATGTTCGCGCTCGCCTTGGCATGGCAACCTCCAGCCCAATCCTACCTCGGAATACCCGGCAATGCCAATAGATGGCATGCTCGGGAGCACCCGCCCATTCCTCTAGTCCAGGCTCTCATACCGCATCCGCTCCCACACCGCCGCCAGCACCACCGCCTCCCGAGTCTGCTCATCCCACCGTCCCATCGCCTCCGCCAGCCGCCCGCTCAGCAGCGGCCGCCCCAGCCTCAGCACCCGGACCCACTGCTGCCCGATCGCCTGCGGCGCACACGGCACATCCCGCTCCGTCGGGGTGATGCAGCCCAAGAGCGACCACCGGTCCCCGCCATCCCACATCGGCGTCTTTCTCGGAAACAGCTCGAGCGTCCCTTCCTCCCGCCGTTCGGCGTCAAACTGCCACAACGAAGGCGACTGCGACTCAAACATCATCGGGACCCGCGAACCCAACACCACGCTTCCCCGCGCGACATACTCGTGACGCGGGTGCCACAAGACCCCAAACCCCCGAGGTCGCACCTCGAACCTCCGCCGCTCCGTGACGATGGTCTCCCGACCCCATCCCTCACGCGTCGCCACCGCCGCGAAGCCCCCAATCACAACGCACCCGGACTGCCCATACATACGTTGCTGGTCCCGCACCACCATCCCGCACACCCGCGGCCGTCCGTCCGCCCCCTCACAAGCGATTAGCGCGCCGCAGCGCTCCGATTGCCAGCGCCACCTCGACGCAAAGCTCACTGGCCCGACCGTCAGCGTCCGCACCACCCGCGGCTCATCCCAAGCCATCGCCGCGGGTCGCCACTCCGGATGCACCGGACTCGGCAACCGCTTCCACCACTCAGCGATCACCGTCTCATCGATCCCCACAAGTCTCGTCCCTCATACTTCGTATCTCGTCCCTCGTACTTCCTACGCCACCCCAGTCTCCGCCCACCCCTCCACCGCGTTCGCCTCCGCGATCAGGCGCGCGTGCTTCTCCAGATACTCCATCACCGTCGTCACCACCACCGCGTGGCTCCACGTCAAGGGGCTCACGCTCACCATCTCCCCGGTGTACGGATGGAACTGCTCGGCCAGCACCCCGCTCTGCTTCGCCCGGTCCGCCGCCCATTCCAAGAGCGGCAGCGCGCCCCGCAGCTCGTCGGGCGTCTTCGCGATCGCGATCCGGTGCTGCGCGTGCCAGAGCGTGCAGATCACCCACGGGTTCCCCGGCACATCCTCCGTCTTGTCCCGCTCCACCTGGTGGTAATAGTCCCGCTCGTACCGCGCGCACCCGCCGATCTCCGTCTTGCACCACAGCCGCTCCCACAGCGACCTCATCTCGCTCACCACCATCGGGTTCCCCGCCCGCATCGCCCCGAACGCGAACAGCGCGTAGTTCGCGCTGTCACGCGTCATGTCCAGCCGATACCCCGTCACCCGCCCGTGCGAGGCCTTCCCGTTCGCCCGCGCCCCCTCCGGCTTCCCGCCCTCCTCCTCGATCGGCGTCGCCATCCGGCAGAACCGGTTCTGCTCGCTGTTCCACATGTGCTTCTCGAGCGCCTCCCGCATCCGCTCGCTCGCACCCTCGATCTGCTCCGCACGCTCGTTGTCCCCGAAGTCCCGCGCAAACGCCGCCGCCGCGTTCAGCGCGCCGATCGTCGCCGCCACCGTGAACGTGTGGATCCCCCGCCGCTCCTCCCACAGGTCCCAGCTCGGGCGCGGCAGGCCGTTCTCGTCCGTGAACTCCATCAGCCACTGCGCCGGCTGCGCCACCAGCGCGTTGTAGATCGGCTTCACGAACTCCACATCCCGGAACGTCTCGAAGTGCTGGCGCAGCGCCCACAGCACCAGCGCCGTCTCGTCCTGCTGGATCGGCAGCACCGGCTTCCCGTTGATCACCCACGGGTGCCAGCTCGAGGCCAGGTGCCCCAGCGGCGTGTACTTGTGCATGAAGTACCCGTTCCGCGTGATCATCTTCGCGCAGTACCTGAAGAAGCTCCGGCTCAGCTCGCTCTGCCCCGTCTGCACCAGCGCGTACGCCACCAGCGCCCCGTCCCGGGGCCAGCAGTACGCGTAGTGATCCCCCGCGAAGTGCGAGATGTCGCTGTCCGTCGCCGCGATGATCGCCCCCCGGTTGTCGATCTGCGTCCGCAGGATCAGCTGGCTCCGCACGAACAGCTCGCGCACCTTCGCGGGCAGAATGGCCGCGTCGATGTCCTTGCGCGCCCACAGCCTCCAGTACGCCTCCGTGCGCGAGAACATCTTGTTCACGCCCTTGTTCCGGATCACCCGGTTCAACTCGCGCACCCGGTCGTAGCTGTCCCCGCACGCCATCCAGATCGTGCAGCTCGCCTCGCCACCCGCCGGCACGCTCAGGTTCACCCCCACCGTCGCATCCACGCTCCCCTGGCTGATCGCGTTCTTCCCCAGAACGCCGTCCTCCGCGTCGCGCCACGTCCCCTCCGCGCCCCCCACCCGCTTGGTCCCGATCGCCCAGTGATGGATCCCCGGTCGATCGCACGCCGCCCCCGCCGCCACATCCGCCTCCATCCCGCACGCGTTCACCAGAAAGTACGAATCGTCCTTGTACAGAACCAGCCCCGCCGTCTCCGGGTCATAATCGCACGTGTCCCCCACCGGCGATTCCTTGATCGACAGGTCGATGTGGTAGAACACCCGCACATCCCGCGGCGTCCGCGCCTCGCCGTTCCCACCCGCCCCGCGCCGATCGCGCACCCGGATCCGCCGGAAATACACCGGCTCGTGAAAGTCCACCGCGTCGTTGCACACCAGCTCCAGTCCCAGCTTCTCGCTCGTGAGCACCACCTCCGTCACCAGCGTGTCCGGAAGGTACCTCATCTCCCGCTTCCAACCGTTGTCCACCCACGAGAACTCCCCATCCGCCCACACCCCGAAGCGCTGCACGTGCCCGCCCGTGTGGTTGTACCGCCCCACGCACGGGTAGTAGATATCGCGCACGCGATACATCTCATCGAAGTTGATGAGCAGGTCGCCGTTGCCGACTGGAATATCGCGAGGCATAGGTCTCCCGGGCATCCATGCCACGGGCCGATCGGCCCGTGAAAACTCTCCGAGCGAGGACATCCCGTCCACGCCTTCACTCCGCCCTCATTCTTAGCCACCCCCACCTTCGGCCGCTTGCGGGTCTTCCATCACCCGATCGCCGCCGGGAACCCCCCCCGGCTTGGTTATCGAGGCCCTCTACACCCCCGCCAGCCTTCGAAGCCGCCCCAGATCCAGCGAAAAGCCGTCGATCACGCGGCTCACCAGCCGGTCCGCTCCGACTTCCATGTCCACATACGCCCCGCGCTCCAGCCGCCACGCGCGCACGCGCATGCCTGGCGGCTCGTGCGGATCCCACGGGTCCACCATCCAGTACTCCTTCACCCCGAACCGCTCGTACGCCCCGTGCTTGGTCTGCAAATCGTACGACTTGTTCCCCGGAGAACTGATCTCGACAACCAGGTCCGGCGGCTCGACCAATCGGTCGGGGACTCTCTCCGACGGCGGTCGAAGGTACACGCACAGGTCCGGCCGCAGCACCATGCTCGAAGCAACTCGAATGTCCGTCTCTGAATACGGGTCGATCGCATTCGGCCCGCAGAACGAATCCAGTTGCCCAAGAATCTCTCGAACAAACCGCCAGTGCCGCGGCGTCGGACTCGGCGACATGACCACCACTCCGTTCACCAGTTCGTACCGCTCTTCCGTCTCCCCGAGCGCGAAGTACTCCTCCGCGGACATCAGGAGGCCCGCGAATCCGGCATCTCTGCGTGGGACATGCTCCGAAAGCATGGCAAATCCTAGGTCGCCGGCGCCCCGCACCCGCGCGACGCCCCTCCGCAAGATTTATCCATCTCCCCGACCTACCCCGCCATCGCGGCCTCGCCAACGCCCGCGCCGCCACGCGACTCCGCCCCGCCCAGCGCCTCGATCCGCTCACGCAGATCGCCCATGTAGGTGATCCGGATCCCGAAGTTCTCCCCCACCTTCACCGCCACCCCCGTCCCCACCGGCTTGTTGTTCACCAGGAGCGTCAGCTCCTCCTCCGCACCCTTGGGCAACTCCACGATCGCCCCCGGCCCCAGCGCGCACACCTCCGAAACCCGCATCACGCGCTCCCCCAGCAGCACGATCAGCGGCACCTCCAGCGACAGAATGGCCTGCAGGTCCGACGCCATGGACCCCCTGTATCGGCCAAGCAGGCTGCGGGAGTCAAACCGTTCGGCATCCCTAGGCCAGCGGCTCAAACTCCCCCAACTCGCGCCCCGTCACGGTCTTTGACCGGAGTGGGACACGCGCGGGAGTCTCCAATCCCAACTCGCTCGCAATCCATCGGGCAACCCGCCGCGCGCCCCTCGCCATCCCGGGGTTCGTCGCAACGACCACAGGCTCGCTGGTCCCCTTGAGTCGGATGAGCACCTGACTGCAATACGCCAAGACCACGCTCCGCGGTCCCCTGAGTTTCACTATGCCCGCTCCCCATTCGATTCGCTCAACGTCAGACACCTTCACGGTCAGCCCACGCCGCGGTAGTTGAATCGTCTTCTTTTCCACCGGGATGACCGCGATTTGCCCGCGCTTTCTTTGGAACATCCACAAGATGCAGGCCGTGGCGATCACCAACACGAACATCACCACGCCGACCGTGATCCCGACATCCAGCAGTCCCCGGTCCCCATGCGCCTCTGCCACGAGCCCGCAGATGCCTACCGGCACCGCCCCGGCAGCCAATGCCGTTCCGAGCGTCCAGAGCCCCGGCGGCTTGGGTTCAAATACCACGTCCTCTGCGCTCTTCCGCATTCGGATCGGGCAATAGGGTGAAAAAGTCGGGACCACGGTCCTTACTCATACCGCCCCACAATCAACGTCACGTTGTGCCCCCCGAACCCGAACGTGTTGTTCATCGCGTACTTCACGCGCCGCTCCCGCGCGTGATGCGGCACCAGGTCGATATCAAACGCCGGCAGCAGCCTTCCGTGCTCATCGCGTCCCGGCGATGGGTTGTCCAGGTTGATCGTGGGCGGGATCACCCCGTCCTTCACCGCGTGGATGCACGCCACGCTCTCGATCGCCCCGCTCGCCCCCAGCCCGTGCCCGTGCACGCTCTTGGTCGAGCTCATCAGCAGCTTCCCGCCCCCCGCGCCAAGCTTGCTCTTC
>DASZWV010000038.1:0-3884 GCA_035546115.1 Phycisphaerales bacterium | reverse complement strand
GCCGCTCGACAGCGCGCCGCGCAGGTTGGCGATGAGCTCGTCGGTGCCGGGAACCGGCGTGTGGCCGATGCGAAGCGTGGCCGACTGGCTCGCCCCGGCGACGGCCTTCTCGAGATTCTTCGAGGCGATGGCGCAGTTGGTCGAACAATCGGCGAGCAGACGCTTGAGAGCCTCCGCGTGGGGCTCGCCGGGAAGCACGTTTGCATCGAGCGCGTGCATCGTGTCCGAGAGCGAGGTCAGCTCGGCGACGAGCTTGGCGGCGGCCGCCGCGGACTGGTTGAGGCCCTCGCGCTGCTTGTCGAGTTCGGGTTTGAAGCGGTCCACGAGCCTCGCAAGAATCGCGTCGAGCTGGGCGGCGCCGTTGGCGGAGGCGGCGTCGATGACGGTCGGGCGGAGATGGGTTGTGGCGTGGGAGAAGTTGTCGAGGACGTCCTGCGTGCGCCGCGCGGCCTGCGGGTCGAGCATGGAGAAGTTGGCGGCGATGATGAGCTCGTAGTCGCCGTCGAGCGACTTGAGGAGCTTCTGGGTGCGTTCGGAGAGCTGGTGCTCGCGGGTCACGGTGGCGTCGAAACGGCGGGGAAAGCGGTCGCCGAGGATGCCCACGAGCACGCAGCAGGTGGTGATCGCGAAGAGCAGCGCGGCGGTCTGGATCGCGTATCGCGTGCGGCGAATGGCCGCGGGCTTGCTCAGGGTGGTCGGGGCGTTCATCGCCACCTCCGCGACTGCACGACGACGGTGGCGACGGCAAGGAAGAAGACCGTGGCGGCGAGGAAGAAGGCGATGTTGGCCGTGTCGATGAGGCCGCGATAGAAGTCCGCGGCGCGCAGGTTGGGTGAAAGGCTGAAGAGAATGCGAGCCGCCCGCTCGGAGAGCTGGGGGGCGAGTCGTGCGGGAAGCACGTCGAGCAGGAGCAGGGCGAAGAGCGTGCCGAGGAAGGCGAGCGTCTGGCTGCTGGTGCACGCCGAGGCGAGGGCGCCGACGGCCAGGTAGAGCATCCCGAGAAGCATCAGACCGGCGTAGCCGGAGATGATCGGTCCGAAGTCCGGACGCGAGATCAGGCAGAGGATCGCGACGAACACGAGCGTCGGCGCGAGCATCGTCGCCAGGAACAGCAGGCTCGCGAGGAACTTGCCGACGACGTACACGCCGTCGGGGACGGGAGCCGTGAGCGCGGGCTCGATGGTTCCGGAGCGGAGTTCCTCGCTGAAGAGTCGCATCGACACGGCGGGGCACAGGAACAGCAGCAGGGCCCACCAGACGCTGAAGACATCCCGAAGAGAGGCCGGCGCGCCGGGTGTGACGGCCCGCCCGACGAAATAGAGGCTCGACAGGCAGACGAACAGCGCGACCACAACCCATCCCAGCGGGATGCGGAACATGGATGCGTACTCGCGTCCGCAGATCGCGGTCAGTGCCCTCATGCGGCCTTCACCCCCGTGTTGGTCCGGTCATCGCTCTCGATGACGCGCATGAACACCTGCTCGAGGGTCGGCTCGGTCCGTCGCAGCTCGCGGCACAACAGGCCCATCGAAGCCAAGGAGCGCGCGATCGCCTCGCGCAGGTCGCCGGCATCCGCCGCGGGCGTGACGATGAATCTCGCCCAATGGTCGTCGGTTCCCTCCCCCGACAACTGCACGCTCACGACGCCCCTGAGTGCGGCGAGCGAGCCGTGCGCCTTCTCGCGACCGCTCGGAGAAACCTGGACCTCCACCGTGTGGGGCGCGACGGCGTGGTGCTGCATCTGGCGGACGAGGGCTCCGGGGGCGCCGTCGGCGCGCACGCGCCCGCGTGCGATGATGATCACGCGGTCGCACGTCTGCTCGACTTCGGGGAGGATGTGCGAGGAGACCAGCACGGTCCGACCCTTCGCACCCTCCTCGGCGAGGCCCTTGATGAGTGAGCGCGTCTCGCGGATCTGCGTCGGGTCCAGGCCGCTGGTGGGTTCATCGAGGATCAGCACGGGCGGGGAATGCACCAGCGCGCTGGCGAGTCCGACCCGCTGCCTGTAGCCCTTGGAGAGTTGGCCGATGCGCCGATGGGCGACGTCCTTGAGCCAGCACCGTTCCATCGCCGCGCCGACTCCGGCCCGGCGCTTCGCGCGATCGAGCCCGTAGAGCTTGGCGCGAAACGCGAGGTAGTCGCGAACTCGCATCTCGGGGTAGAGGGGTGTCGCTTCGGGCAGATACCCGATCGACTGCCGGGCCGCCAGTGTGTCGTTGATCGTGTCCTTTCCGTTCACGGTGATCGTCCCCGCCGAGGGTGGCAGGAAACCCGTGATCATGCGGATGGTGGTAGACTTCCCCGCTCCGTTTGGCCCCAGCAGGCCGACGCACTGGCCCTGCGGGATTGTGAAGGACACATCGTCCACCGCGGTCAGGCCGCCGGCGCCCCGGCCCCCGAACCATTTGCTGACACGCTGGACCTGGATCATGTGAGAGGGGGAGAGTAGGGGGGCTGGCCGGGTGATCTGCCATTCGGGGCGTCGGGGGCGGCTTCGGGGGGTTGCCTGCGAGTCCCGGGACCCGGCACATGGTGGGCCGTATGGCCCGGCCTTTGCTGCCAGCGACTGCTGTGTGCCTCGCGGGATGCATCCCGTTCGGCTTGTGATGTCGTATGACTAAAATGAGGGGTTCATCATCCGGAGGCCGATGACGCCTCACCGACCCCCGCCGTTGCTCCGATCCAATCCTACGTTCCCGCGCCATGTCGCATTCCCGTCCAAGGCTGTTGCTGATCCAGGGGTCCAAACCCCTGCCCGCCGGCCTTGCGCAGGCGCTCTCGAAGCAATACGAGGTCATGACCACCGACGCGGCGGGACTCAGAGAGCTCTCGCCGCGTGGCATTTCCGGCGCGTCCAGCCAGGGCTACGAGGTCGTCGTCGCCGACGCAGATGCGCTGTCGGCCACGAGCAACGCCGCCGGTCATCATGGATCGCACGCCGGGTACGCGTCGGACGTTTCGGTGCTCGCCGACGGCGAGGCCGCGGCGGCACTCTCGGCGATCGGCGAGGGCGTGTGCATCTGCACTCTCGAGGGATCGCTCATCTGGGCGAACGATCGGTTCAAGGCCTTCGACGATCAGACGCGGGCCCGCATCATCGCCGTTTGCCGGCGTGCCGCGGCCCAGTACGAGGAACAGATTCTCAAGCAGGAGCCCGCCGGATTCAGTTTCGGCAGCCAGAAGTTCGACGTCGCCTCGCCGGACGAGAGCAGGTTCTACGAGGTCGTGGTCTCGCCGGTGCGCACGCCCGCCGGCGGGCTGGAAGACGGAGGGCTCGGGGGGCCGGGGCGGATCGACCGGGTCGCCGCCGTGGTCTGGGACGTTTCGCACTCCAAGCGCATCCAGCAGAAGATGGATGCGATCGATCGTGCGGGGACGGAGCTCGTTCGCCTGGACGCCGAGAGCGTCCGCAAGAAGCACGTCTCCGAGCGCCTCAAGGTGATGGAGGAGAAGATCATCAAGTTCAGCCACGAGCTGCTGCACTTCGATCACCTCGCCGTCCGCCTCATCGACGACCGCACCGGCAAGCTCGAGCTCGTCATGGCCAGCGGCCTGCCGCCGGAAGCGATGGACATCGAGCTCTTCGCCCAGAAAGAGGGCAACGGCATCATGGGGTACGTGGCCGCGACCGGCCGCAGCTACCTCTGCCCCGACATCGGCAAGGATCGCCGCTACGTCATGGGCCTGCACGGGGCCCGCTCATCGCTCACCGTCCCCCTCCGCCTGCACGACAAGATCATCGGCGCGTTCAACGTCGAGAGCGAGCAGCTCGCCGCGTTCACCGAGGAAGACCGCCAGTTTGCCGAGATCTTCGCCAACCACCTCGCCCTCGCCCTGCACATCCTCGACCTGCTCGTCGTCGAGCGGGCCGCGACGGGCGAGAC
>DASZWV010000037.1:0-2977 GCA_035546115.1 Phycisphaerales bacterium | reverse complement strand
GGCGGCGAGGGCGCGGGGAAGGAGAAGCGAGTCGGCCGCTGCACGGCGACGTTCCACGTCACTCCGAAAGTGCATCACAAATCCAAGCGGGAGCGGTCCGCCGCAGCGCCGCAGGACCAATGAAAAACCGGGGCCATGGGCCCCGGCTCTTCGGATCATTTCTGATCGTTCGGGTTTACCAGCCGCCGCGGCCGCCGCTGCCGCCGCGTGAGCCGCCGCCACCCTCGCGGGGCTTGGCCTCGTTGACGGTGAGGTCGCGCCCATCGACGTTCTTGCCGCTGAGCGCGGCCATCGCGGCGCGGGCCTGCGAGTCGTCGCGGAACTCCACGAAGCCGAAGCCGCGCGGGCGGCCGGTCTCGCGATCCATGACCAGGGCCGCGGATGCGACCTCGCCGTGGGCCGCGAACAGATCGCGGAGCTGAGATTCGGACGTGTTGAACGACAGATTACCGACGTAAAGCTTCATGGGCTTTACTCCTTACCCGAATGCTGAGTTGGACAAAGGCCGCTGCTTGGACTCGGGCGGAATAAGCGTCGGGAGTCACTGGTAAGACTCGACCGACAGGGCCGGGCCAGACAGGAATCGCCACAAGCATAGGCGCGCGGAACCCCCATCGTCGCCCCAGGCTCGGAAGGAGGGGCCATTGTGCCTAAACAAGCGGGCAAAGACCGTCGATTGGGCCCTATTCGCCGCACCCGGTCATCGGGTAGAAGAACTTGCCCTCGGTGATCCTGCCGTTTTTGACGGTGTACAGGGCGGTCTCGCTGATGTTCATCCGCTGGCCGGCCATGGGGCCCATGTTGCTGGTGCAGTCCAGGCCCATCGTGACGACGAACTGGTCGCCGTTGACGATCGGCGTGCCGCAGCTCGCGCTGTGGATCGTCGTGGACTTGTGGAACTGCTCGGCCTTCTCCAGCAGGGTCTTCTTGCCCGAGGAGATCCGCGGGCACCACGGCGCCTCGGCAACCTCAACGTGCCGGGCGTCGTCGGCATAGAGCTCCCTGATGGCGTCAAGGTTCTTGCCCGTGGCGCAGTACTGCGCGAGCTTCGTGGCCACGGCCTGCGTCGCCTGGTGCTCGGGGGAAAGGGGCGGCATCTGCATCGCGGGCTTCTGGGGGGTTGTGGTCGTGCTCATGAAAACAGCATAGCTGGCGGGTGGTCCGCTCGCCAAGGGGACAGTGCACCAAATCTCGGTGAAGAGCCGGACACTCTGGTACGCTGAACGCCCATGAAGCACGCCGCTCCCCGCATCCTCATCCTCACCGCCTCCGTCGGCGCCGGCCACATCCGCGCCGCCGAGGCCGTCGAACTCGCCCTCAAGGAACTCGCCCCCGACGCGCACGTCAAGAACGTCGATCTCATGACCTGCGCCACACCCATCTTCCGGCGCATGTACTCCAAGTGGTACCTCGACCTGGTCTCCAGGGCCCCGCACCTGCTCGGCTACTTCTACGACCTGACCGACCGCGCCCCGACGAACTCCAGGCGCGACAGGTTCCGCCTCATGGTCGAGCGGGCCAACCTCACCAAGCTCGACCCCATCCTCCACGACCCGCAAGGCTGGGACATCGTCGTCAACACGCACTTCCTCCCCGCCGAGATCATCGCCAGACTCCGCCGCAAGAAGAAATGGCCGAATCGCTCGCAACTCGGCGCTCGGCACTCGGCACTCAGCACTGCTCCAGTCCCCCAGTACACCGTCGTCACCGACTTCGACGCCCACGGCCTGTGGGCGAACTGGGGGGGCGACCCCACCGACCGCTACTTCGTCGCCACCGAGGAGGCCGCGATCTCCCTCGGTCGATGGGGCGTGCCGAGAGAGATCGTCACGATCACGGGCATCCCGATCCATCCCGTCTTCGCCGCGGCGAAGGATCCCCGCGAGATGCGCCGGGCCCACAACCTGCCGCCGGATCGCCCGGTGATCCTGCTCCTGGCGGGCGGCTTCGGCGTCGGGCCGATCGAGCACCTCTTCGAGGCCGCGCTCAGGGTCGAGCACCCCGGGGGCATCCACCTCATCGTCGTCTGCGGCAAGAACGAGGCCCTCAAGAAGAAGCTCGAGCAGCGAGCCAGGGCTCTCGCCGCCGCATCCCGCCCTCGGCACTCGGCGCCCGGCACTCGCCACTCAACCACCATCCTCGGCTTCACCAGACAGATGGATGAGCTCATGGCCGCGGCCGACATCGTCGTCTCCAAGCCCGGCGGCCTCACGACCAGCGAGATCCTCGCGCGCGGCGCGGCCATGGCCATCGTCAACCCGATCCCCGGGCAGGAGAGCCGCAACTCGGACTACCTGCTGGAGAACGGCGCGGCGATCAAGATCAACTCGGCGGCGGTGCTGCCGCACAAGCTCAACCAGCTGCTCGCAAACCCATCCCGCCTGGCCGCGCTCCGCGAGAACGCCAGAGCCCTCGGCCACCCGCGAGCGGCGTTCGATGTGGCGGAGGCGGTGCTGAGGGCGGTGGGGGGGGCGGAACCCTGAGCGCGAGCGAGGGGACGCCGCCGGCCGCGCTCGGCCCTCTCCATACCATGCCCGATGCCGCCTCCTATGCCCGCCGGAAACATCGAGCAGCGCATCCGCGCTTCCTTCGATCGCCAGGCCCTCATGCGAACCCTCGGCGCATCGCTTGACTCCGTGGCCGACGGTGAGGTGCGCATCCGCCTGCCCGCCTCGGAGCACATCGCGCAGCAGCACGGCTTCGCCCACGCGGGGGCAATCGCGGCGATCGCCGACAGCGCGTGCGGGTACGCGTGCCTGACGAGGATGCCGGAGGATGCGGCGGTGCTGAGCGTCGAGTTCAAGATCAACCTGCTCGCGCCCGCGGCGGGCCGCGCGTTCATCGCCGTGGGCAAGGTCGTGCGTGCGGGCCGGACGATCTCGGTGGCCACCGCCGAGGTGCTCGCCGAGAACGACGATGGGGCACGCAAGCCCATCGCGGTCATGCAGGCGACCATGATGCGCGTCGATGCCCCGGG
>DASZWV010000036.1:0-9951 GCA_035546115.1 Phycisphaerales bacterium | reverse complement strand
ACGTGGGTGTCCTCGCACTCGTGGAGGAGTTTGCCGGTGTCGGCGTCGTAGAGACGGACGCGCCCGCGGGTGGTTGTGGCGAGCACGCGATCGTCGGGGCTGAAGGCCGCGGAAAGGGCCTCCTCGCCGTCGGGGGGAATGGTGACGAGCGTCTTGCCCTCGGGGATCGAGATGATCTGGAAGGAGAAATCCCGCATGGGGACGGCGAGCCTCGCGGCCTTGGAGTCGAAGGTCGCGCCGTTGTTGGCCTTCATCCAGAACTGCTTGCCGGAGTAGATGATTTTTCGGGAAGGCAGGTCGATGACGAGCAGCTGGCCATCGGTGTTGAGCGTCGCCACCAGGTTCCCTCCCGCGCCGAGCGCGAAGTTTCGCACACGGTTGGTGCCCTTGGCCAGTTGGATCGGCGCGGCGCCCGGCTCCTTCGGCAGGAGCAGCACGCGGCCGTCGGCCTCGCCCGCGAGCAGCGAGCCGTCGGGAAGGAACTTCGTCAGGCTTCGCGCGGGCGGACCGGATTCGATGATCGATCTGCCCGCGTGCGGATCGAGCTCCCAGACGCGCACGGCGTCGCCCACCGACGCCCACAGGCGCGTGCCGTCGGGCGAGAACCGCGTTTCCGCGCTGGAATAACCGAGCGAAAACGACCGCTCGAGCTTTTCATCCGCGATGTCCCACAGCTGGACGTACCACCAGCCGCATGTCGCGAGATGGGTGCCGTCGCGGTCGAAGGCGACCGAGTTGAAATAGCCGTTCGCGGCGCGAAGCGTCGCGACGAGCTTGCCGTCGGCGATATCCCAAACACGGGCGAGCCGGGCCGTGCCACCAGAGGCCAGTCGCTCTCCGTCGGGCGAGAGCGCCAGACGCGGGCTCCCCTCGCCGGGATTGTCGATCTCACGCTCGACCTCAAGGCCGGGGAGCCTGGCGATGCGGATCCTGGCGTCGGTACAGCCGAGGATGAGCCGGCGCGTCGAGTCTCCGGCGCTCGCGGGGGCGTACAGGAGCGCGGTGACGCCAGGGGGACGGCCGCCGCGCCGCCTTGGCGCAAGCTTGTACCGCTCCGGCTGCGCACCGCCGACGGGAGACGGGATGACCATCACCGAGCCATCGCTCAAAGCCGCGGCGACCTCGGAGCCATCGGGCGCACACTCGAGATCAACGACGGCGCTGCCGGCGTCCGCGAGGCGGGCCTTCTCCCTGCCCGTCGTCGGGTCCCACAGCACGATCGCGCCCTTCTCGTCGCCGCTGGCAAGATCACCGTCGTGAGAGAAGCACAGGGCGCCGTGGGCGACGCCGGAAGTGCCGAAGCGTGCGACCTCCTGGTACGTGCCGGTTCGCCACACGATGATCGGCGGAGTGAGCCCGCTGGCCGCGACCAGATCGCCCTTCGGGCTGACACGCACTCGCTGCGTCTGCGGGCCGCAGGCCCTGAGCGTGGCCTCGCAGGGATCGAGCTTGTACAGCTCCCAGAGCGCGAAGAAGCGGCGGCGCGAGTCGAGATGCGTGAGAAACTCGGGCCAGAGAAGGTCTTCGCCCGCCGCGGGGCTGCCGGACAGTGCGAGCAAGCGGCCGCGCTCGACGCGGCTGGAGGCGAGTTCCTCCTGGGCGGCCAGATTCGCGCGGTCCGCGTCGTGCCGCGCGGTGCGCTCGGCGGCGGCGAGATCTCTCTGCACCCGCGCCTGCCAGTCGGCGTACACGGCGAAGCCCGCCAGGCCGAGCAGCAGCGCCGATGCGGCGGCCACGATCGGCTTGTTCCGCGCGATCTGCCTTCGCAGCACGTACAGCGCGGAATCCTGCCGCGCGGCGATGGGACGGCCGTCGAGGTGGGCGCGAATGTCGGCCGCCAGATCGGCGGCGCTCTGGTAGCGGCGGGCCTTGTCCTTCGCGAGCGCCTTGGCGATGATGGTCTCGACGTCGCCTCGCAGCGTGCGGTCGATGGAACTCAGACGAGTCGGCGGCTCATCCACGATCCGCCTGGCCGCCTCGGGGATGGACCGGCTTTCCACGGCGTGCGGGAGGCGCCCCGTGAGCAGCTCGTACGCCACGACGCCCAGGGCGTACACATCCGCGCGGGTGTCGACGTCCGACGGGTCGCCGGCGATCTGCTCCGGGCTCATGTAGGCGATCGTTCCGATGATCTGCCCCGCGCTGGTGCGCATCGTCGTGACCCGCGCATCGGCGTCGGCGGCGCGGGCCACCCCGAAGTCGAGGATCTTCGGTTGGCCTCCCTCGCCCATGAGGATGTTGGCGGGCTTCAGGTCGCGGTGGATGACGGCACGCTGGTGGGCGTGCTGAACGGCGTCGCAGACACGCGCGAAGAGCTCGAGACGAGCCCGCGTATCGAGCCGCTCGCGCTGCGCATAGGCGGTGATCGACGGCCCGGGGACGAGCTCCATCGCGAAGAACGGGCGTGCCGCGGCGTCGCCGTCCGCACCGGCCACACCGGCCTCATAGATCTGCGCGATCCCGGGGTGCCGGAGGCGACCGAGCAGCTCGACCTCGACCTCCAGACGTTTTATGAGCTGGGCGGAGGCCATGCCCGGGCGGATGATCTTGAGAGCGACGGTTCGGCGCGGGCGATCCTGCGTGGCTCGGTACACCGCCCCCATGCCGCCAACGCCGATGAGCGACTCGACGGTGTAGGTGCCAAGGCGTGCGCCGGGAGCGAGGTCGGTCCCGCCCCCGGCGCGGCCGGCCTCGACAACGGTCATCACGACGTTTCTCGGGAGCACGTCCTGCGACACGAGGGCCCCGTCGAGCACATCCTCCCTGCCGCCGTCGAGGGCGAGGAGCGACTCGACCTCGCGTCGCAGATCCGCATCGCCGGCACACTCGTTGTCGAGATACGACACCCGCGCATCGCCCTGCAGGTCGCTCGCGCCGGCGAAGATCGCCCCCACGCGCTCGTATCGATCGGGGGTCACGCGATTTCCTCGAGACCCTGGGTGCCCTCGCCGATCTCGCGGCGAAGCCACGCGCGTGCGAATCGCCAGTCCTCCTTGACGGTGCGCTCGGACACGCCGAGGGATGCGGCCGTCTCCTCCACGGTCAGCCCGGCGAAGATGCGCAGGTGCACCACCTCCGCGCCGCGCCGAGAAAGAGATTCGAGCTTCGAGAGAGCCGCATCCAGGGCGATGACCCGCTCGGGCCCGGGCTCCTCGCTTGCGGCGAGCATCTCGTCGATCTCGACGCGATCCCGGCCTCCCCCGTGCTTGGCGGCGCTCTTGGTGCGGGCACGATCCACGAGGAGCCGCCGCATGGCCAGGGCGGCCGCGCCGAAGAAGTGGCCCCTGCTCGACCAGGATGCTTCGGAATCCGCCACGAGCTTGAGGTACGCCTCGTGCACGAGGGCGGTGGCCTGGAGGGTGTACCCGGCGCCGCCCGCGGGCTCGCCGGCGAGGCGCGCGGCCGCGAGCTTGCGGAGCTCCTCGTACACGAGCGGCAACAGCTCCGCGCTGGCGTGGCTGTCCCCGGCGCTCGCGGCGCGGAGCAACCGCGTGACCTGAGTCGCGCCCGCGGCGGGGCCGTCCCCGGATCCCGCCCCCGCGTTGTTCGCCCGGTCGATCAAGTTTTTCCCCGAATACGAGCGTTCTCTGCCCGCGGAAATCGTATTCCCCGCACTGGGTATCGGAGGCCGGAGCCTTATCTCCGACCCGACAAGAAACCAATCGGAGGTTTTCCCATGCGCATCAATCCCAAGTTCGCTCTGGCCGCGCTCCTCGCCGGGGCGCTCGCGTGCCTCTGTTCGGCGGGAACACTCTCGCCGCCGGCGGGCCCGGTGGGATCGACCATGAAGACGCTCTCGGAGGTCGAGCCTCGCATCGCGATCAACTCGACGAACACGCCCGGCCAGGGCGCCCTGTTCACGATCAACCAGCCCGGGTCGTACTACCTCGCGGGGAACATCACGAACGCGACCTCGCTGCCGTCGATCACCATCACCACGGACGACGTGACGATCGATCTGGGCGGGTTCCGCATCTCCGCCGCGTCGGGCACCCCGACGGCGATCAGCTCGTCGGGCGTGAGGACGGTGGTCCGCAACGGCTCGATCAAGGGCGGATACTCAGGCGTCGTTCTGGCGACGGCGTCGCGCATCGAGAGCGTCAACATCGATGGGTGCTCGAGCATGGGGATCTCCACGCAGGACGGGTGCTCCGTCGTGAACTGCAGCGTGCGCTCCTGCGGCTCCTACGGGATCCTGATCGGAACGAACTGCGGCGCGGAGCGGTGCGTGGTGCGCTCGTGCGTCTTGGCGGGCATTCGAACGGATTCGGACTGCCGGTTGACCTCCTGCACGTCCAGCGGCAACACCGGGATCGGCATCCAGATGGACGGCGTGGCGGATGGGTGCATCGCGTCGGGCAACACGACCAAGGGGTTCCAGGTAACCGGGGGCTCCTCGCTCGAGCGATGCACGGCGCAGTACAACACTACCGCGGGCTTCTCGCTCGACGGCACATCGAGCGCGACGCGCTGCGTGAGCACGAACAACAACACGAACGGTTTCGAGATCGCGGGCGCCTACTGCTCCCTGTTCGAGTGCAGCGCCAGCGCCAACGCCGTGTTCGCCGTGCGGACCTACGCCGAGGGCACCAGCATCGTCGGGTGCACGCTGGCCGGGGTGAGCGGCTTCCCGGTGATCCATCACGACATGGGGCACGGCGTGCGCATCGAGCGAAACGTCCTGCTGCGCGGCACGTACGGGATCGACGGCGGCAGCCAGGGCTCGATCATGGCCGTCGCCAACGACTTCTACGGCCAGACGTCGTCCGCGATGGGCTTGCCCATCACCTACCCGCACAACATCGGGACCATGTACAGCAGCGCGGGAGAGGTCACGACCACGAACCCGTGGGTGAACTTCTACCGGTAGCGGGCGGCGCGGGCGGGCCTCCGCGGCGCGCGGATTGTCCGCCCCTCGTCCGCCGGGATTCCGCACTGGGCCTGGACCACCGCCTTGAAATGACCACACGAACCTCGAGGAGTATCGCCATGGATCTTCGCCGCACGCTCGTTTCCTGTCTCGCTCTCGCCTGTCTCGCCGGCGCCGCGCCGGCGGGGCCGATCGACCCGCCGGTGGGGCCGGTGGCCTCGACCATGAAGCCGCTCACCGATGTCGAACCGCGCACCGCGGTCAACGCCACGAACACGCCCGGCAACTCCAACGCCCTGTTCCGGATCACCGCGCCCGGGTCGTACTACCTGACCGCCAACGTGATGGGGACCGCGGGCAAGAACGGCATCGAGATCGCCGCCAACGACGTGACGCTCGACCTCGGCGGCTTCGCGGTTCTGGGCGTCACGGCGGCATCGGGCTCGGGCGTCGTCTCAACGCTCGCGAACCAGGTCGGTCTGACCGTGCGGAACGGCACGATCCGGCAGTGGGGCCAGATCGGGCTTGATCTCTCCTCCGTGACGGGGGCTCATGTCTCCTGTATCACCACGGCCAACAACTCGACCCACGGCGTGTTCGTCGGCAACAATGCCAGCATCGAGGACTGCATCAGCCGCAGCAACGGCCAGGCGGGGATCCTGACCGGGAGCGGGGCGGTCCTGGCGCGCTGCGTCGTCGACGGCAACAACGGCACGGGGAACTTCGCGGCCATCACCTCCGGCGACCGTTGCGCGATCACGGCCTGCGTCGCGACGAACAACGCCGGAACCGGCATCGCGACCGGGCACAGCTCGCGCATCGGCGAGTGCCAGTGCGGATACAACGCGCAGGGCATTCTCGCGTACTACTCGTGCATCGTCACGTCCTGCGCCTGCACGGAGAACACCTCCGACGGAATCCACGCGGGCGCGGAAACAACGGTCACGGGGTGCCACTGCTCCGGAAACGGGGACGACGGCATCGAGGTGGCCGGCCAGTGCGTCGTCACCCACAACACCTGCACCGACAACGGAGCCTCCGCCGTGGGCGCGGGCGTGTACGTCAACGGGGCGGACTGCCACATCGAGGACAACGCCCTGCGCTTCAATCGGTACGGCGTGCTGGTCAATCCTCAGCAGTCCCAGAACTTCATCGTGCGGAACACGGCCCGGAACAACCTGGGCGGCTCCTTCAGCGTGCCGGCGAACAACCACCTGGCGCCGGTGATCAACAACCCCGGAACGACCTTCACCGGCGCCACGGCGTGGAGCAACTTCGCGTACTGACACGGGACTGGCCGTCGATCCACCACCATCAGGAGCACCCCCTTGATCCGCACTCACTTCGTCGTATCCGCCGGCGTGTTCGCCGCGCTCGCCGCCTCCGCCGCTCTCGCCGAGCCCACGAACGTCGGCGCCATCCACAAGCACGCCTGGAGCGAGAACTGCGGGTGGCTGAACTGGCGCGACGCCGGTTCGCCCGCGGGCTCGCAGGGCGTCCGCCTGTCGCCCTCGCACACGTTCCTCTCCGGCTACGTGTGGGGCGAGAACATCGGCTGGGTCAACTTGGGCGACGGTTCACCCGACAACGGCTCCGCCTACACGAACGCCACGGGCGACGACTCCGGCGTGAATGTCGACGTCGCGACCGGAAACCTCTCCGGCATGGCCTGGGGTGAGAACGTCGGATGGATCAACTTCTCCGGCGGGTCGATCGCCGGGGGCGCGGCCACCTCGGCGCGCTACGACTCCTCCACCGGGCGTCTCCGCGGCTACGCCTGGGGCGAGAACATCGGCTGGATCAACCTGGACGACAGCAGCGCGTACGTCGCGTTCAGATGCCCCGCCGACTTCAACGGCAACGGCACCATCGAGGTGCAGGACATCTTCGACTACCTCAACGCCTGGTTCGCGGCCGACCCGAGCACCGACTTCAACTTCAACGGCGCCATCGAGGTGCAGGACATCTTCGACTTCCTGAACGCCTGGTTCGCCGGTTGCTGACCGGTCGGCCGCGCGGAACTCCCCGCTCGTGACACGCACCGCGACACCAGCCCTCAATGCGTCGTGCTCGGCGCGAGGCCCTTCACCAGCTCCCCCACCACCGCCTTCGCATCGCCGAAGATCATCCGCGTTTTGTCGAGGAAGTACAGCTCGTTGTCGATGCCCGCGAAGCCGGGGTTCTTCGAACGCTTGACCGCGTACACCTGCCTCGCCCTGTCCGCCGCGATGATCGGCATGCCGTAGATCGGGCTGCTCTTGTCCGATCTCGCCGCCGGGTTCACCACGTCGTTGGCGCCGAGCACGAGGCAGACGTCGCACTGGGGCATGTCCGCGTTGATCTCCTCCATCTCCACCAGGTCGGTGTACGGGATCTCCGCCTCGGCGAGCAGCACGTTCATGTGCCCCGGCATGCGTCCGGCAACGGGGTGGATCGCGAACTTCACGCTCACGCCCCGCTTGGTCAGCGCATCGTACAACTCACGCACCTTGTGCTGCGCCTGCGCCACGGCCATCCCGTAGCCGGGCACCACGACGACCAGATTCGCCTGCGCCATGATCGCCGCCGCGTCCTCCGGCGTCTCCGGCTTGTACTCCTTCTTCTCGCCGCCGGCCGCCTTGGCCTGCACCTGCCCGAACGCGCCGAAGAGCACGTTGGTGAACGATCGATTCATCGCCTTGCACATGATGATCGAGAGGATCAGCCCGCTCGAGCCGTCGAGCGCCCCAGCGGTGATGAGCAGCTTGTTGTCCAGAACGAACCCCATCGCCACGGCCGCGAGGCCGGCGTAGGAGTTCAGGATCGCGATCACCGTCGGCATGTCCGCGCCGCCGATGGGCATCACGAGCATCCAGCCGAAGTTCAGGGCAAGGATCGCCAGCGCACCGAACATCCACGGCGCGTACGCGCTGCCCGGCCACACGACGAGAACCGCGCCCAGCACCACGACCGCCCCGAATGCCAGCAGGTTCACCACGTTCTGCCCGCGATAGACCCATGGCCGCTGCGGGATCCACTTCACCTCCTGCAGCTTGGCGGCGGCGATCACGCTCCCCGTGAACGTCAGGTACCCGAGGAACACCTCGACGACGATGGCTCCCATCCGGAACTGGGTGAGTTCCTCCTGATGGTGGAAGCGCCAGTACAGGAACTTGGCGGTGCCGACGAGGCCCGCGGCCAACCCGCCGAAGGCGTGCGAGACGGCCGTCCTCTGCGGCACGGCCGTCAGCGGCACCTTTGCCAGCCAGATGCCCGGCACGATCGACGCCAGGATCGGCAGCACGATCCACAGGTGATTCACGATGCCCGCGCGGCTCCACGTCGCCGCAACCGCGAGCGCCATTCCCGCCACGCCGGCCCACACGCCCTGCCTCGCCGTCTTCGGATCGCTCATCCAATGCAGCGAAAAGATGAACAGCCCTGTGGCGATCAGGTACGCGGCCTCGATCATCGTGGGGCTCATGGCGCGCCCTCGCCGCTCGTTCCCGCGGCACCGGCCTCCGGCTTGCTCCGGAACATCTTGAGCATCCGGTCGGTGATCATGAACCCGCTGATGATGTTGGTCATCGAGGCGAACAGGGCCACCGACCCGAGGACCCGCACGTAGGTCGGATACCCCTCGCCCCCGGCCACGATGATCGCCCCTACCACCGCGATCGCCGAGATGGCGTTCGTCAGGCTCATCAGCGGCGTGTGCAGAAGTCGCGAGACCCTCCGGATCACCCCGATCCCGATGAAGGTCGCCAGCATGAACACGAACATCATCGAGATGTAGTCGAGGCGGGCGTTCGCATCGACGCCGACTCCCGAACCCGCACCACCCCCCACGTCGGCCACGACCACGGGTATTGCCAGCAGAACGCTCGTCATCGACCGCTCCTTCCATCCGCGCGGGGTTCACTTCTTCGCCAGGGCCTCCCGCGTCTTCGCGTGCACGACCTGTCCGGCATGCGTGATCACAGCCCCCGCCAGGATCTCGTCGCTCAGATCCAGGTTGAACTTCTTGTCCTTCCAGAACGCGAGCAGGAAGTTCGTCAGGTTGCGGCTCCACAGCACGCTCGCGTCGATCGGCATGCTTGCCGCGAGGTTCAGCGGGGCCATGATCGTCACGCCGTTCGCGACGATCGTTCGACCGGGCTGCGAGAGCTCGCAGTTCCCCCCGCCCTCGGCAGCCAGGTCCATGATCACCGACCCCGGCTTCATCCGCGACACCATCTCCGCCGTGATCAGCCGGGGCGCGAACACGCCACCGATCAGGGCGGTGCCGACCACCACATCGGCCGCGGCGCACTGCTCGGCGAGCAGCTCATGCTGGCGTGCGCGATCCTCCTCCGTCAACTCGCGGGCGTAGCCGCCCCCGGCCGCGGCGCTCTGGCGGAGCTCGACCCCGACGTATTTGGCGCCCACGCTCTCGATCTGCTCCCGTACTTCGGGGCGCACATCCGTGGCGAAGACCTTCGCCCCCAGGCGCCTCGCCGTGGCGATCGCCTGCAATCCCGCGACACCCGCGCCGATCACGAAGAACCTCGCGGGCAGGATGGTTCCCGCGGCGGTCGTCAGCATCGGCGCATACCTGCCGAGCTGGGCCGCCGCGAGCAGCACGCCCTTGTACCCCGAGATGCTGGCCATCGCCGAGAGCGTGTCCATCGCCTGGGCCCGTGTGGAGCGCGGGATCGCGTCGGTCGAGAACGCCGTCACGCCGCGCTCCGCCAGGCGACGCACCGTCTCCAGGTTCCGCAACGGCATGAGCGAGGTCAGAAGCATGTGCCCCGCTCGCATCGGATCGATCTCATCGCGGATCCCTCCGGCGCCGTGCCCCGGCGCACCGACCCGCAGCATCTTCTCCGCTTGTTCGGTGATCCGCGCAAAGTCGTCGCCGATCGTCGCGCCGGCCGCGGCGTAGGCGTCGTCGGAAAAGCTCGCCTCCTCGCCGGCCCCGCGCTCCACCGTGACCACGAACCCCGCGGCCGTCAGTTTTCTTACGGACTCGGGCACCAGCGCCACGCGCCGTTCCCCCGGGGCGGTCTCTTTCAGCACGGCGAGTCTCATGCGAGCCTCATCGCTTGCCCGCCCCCCCCCCT
>DASZWV010000035.1:0-3470 GCA_035546115.1 Phycisphaerales bacterium | reverse complement strand
GGGAGGCGACGGCGGACTTGGCCATAGGCGGAGATGATACCGAGTTGTCCGCTGGTTCGCGCGCGATGTCAGCAACTCGATACACGATCGCCCAGTACACTGGCCTGACACATGCGGAACCGATCGGGCAACCATTCCTCGATGAGCACCGGCACGCGAGGTCTGGGCTTGGTTCTGGTGCTCATCGTGGCGGGCGCGATCGGGTTGCCGGTTCTTGGAGTCATCCTTCAGGTCGGCCGCGCTCATCCGGATACCAGTGCTGAAGCGGCCGCGACACACCCCCTTTCTTGGGGGGCGATGATCACGACGGTCGAATACTCGGTGGCGATCGGGTTAGTGGCGACCGTGCTCGGCCTTCCTGCGGGATGGGCTTTGCGTCGGCGGTCGGCGGTCATCGCGGCGCTGATCTGCGTTCCGCTCTTGATGCCCATCTATCTCGCGTACGCGGGATGGGGATTGCTGCGTGGGCCGGGGTCGTGGGTGGGAGACATGCTTGGGCGCGGGCCGCACTGGCTGGGACCGGCATTTGATCACTGCCTCGCCGCGTGCGGGCTGAGCCTGTGGGCGTGGCCCATCGCGGCGCTGATCGTGGGAGCATCGGCGCGGCGGATCCCGTCGCACCTGCTCGATTCGCTGGATCTGGAGCCCGGCGGACCCTGCAAGCGGGCGTCGGTCGTGCTTCGGCTGCTCGCCGGCTCGATCGGGGCATCGGTGCTCATCATCGGCCTCGTGATGGCGGGGTCGGCGATTCCGCTGCAGTTGGCCCAGGTGGACACGTACACGGTGCATCTGTGCGTGTATCTCAGCCTGACGACGAACACCGCGAGCATCTGGGGGGCGACGCTTCCGCTGCTCGGGATGGCGCTGATCGCCGGCGGAGCGCTTGCCCATGCCGCGGGGAAAGAACGCACGCCGATCCGGGATGAGGGGGATACCGCGAATCGGAGGCATTCGCGCGGGGTTCTCGTGCTGGCGGCGGTTGTCTGGGGGTTGTCGGTGCCCGTGCCGATGGGGCTGTTCGTGTGGCACCTGCGGTGGTGGGTGTCGCTGTGGAACTTCTGGAAGAACGAGTACCAGGCGGTCGGGACGAGCCTCTGGGTCGGCGCGGCGGTGGGGATCATCATCGCGATCCTGGCCATGGCGACGTGGGCGCTCCGCGCGTCGGTGAAGAGCTCAAAGGTCGCCCGTGGCGGGCTTTGGGCGACGCTGGCCGCGGGCTTGTTTCCCGGGACGCTCGTCGGGAGCGCCACGCTCGCGTTCTGGAACGCCCCGTTCATGCCGCGGGCGGCGGGGGACACGCTCGTTCCGGTCGTGCTGGCGCATGTCGCCCGATTCGGGTTCATCGGCGTGCTTGCGGGGTGGTGGATGGCTTCGCTGGAGACCCCAGACGAGCGAGGGGCCCGGCTGATGCTCGCCGGCGACGGCGTTCGGGCCTGGGCGGCCCTGTGCCTGCGTCCCGCGGCGGGGGTTGTCGTCGGGATTGCCCTTGCGGGGCTGGCGCTTTCCCTGCACGAGATCGAATCGACGATCTACGTCCAGCCGCCGGGCCCGAGCAGCCTTGCCCAGTACATTCTCGACAAACTGCACTACAACCGGGATGAGGACCTGTGCGCGGCCTGCGTGAACGTGCTCGCGGTGGGGACCGTGCTGGCGGGCGGGGCGGGGTGGCTGATTGGACGGGCCGGCCGGCCAAGAGCGTGCAGCGAACCCCCCGATTCCCCGGTATCTGGTATGCTGCCGGAGTAGGGACTGGGGTGGGGCGAACCGACCGGCCGCGGCGGGCGTCCATGGCGGGGATGTCCTGCGGGAGCGAAGCATCGGAATGACCCCAGCGTCGGCGGCACCTGCAACACGAAGGAACCCATCGATGCGCCGGCGGCGTGGTTCGGTCGGTGCCGCACTTGCGCTGCTGGGGGCGTCGCTGGGGCTTGCGGCGTGCGGAGGAGGACCGGGGGCCGGCAAGGCGGCGCCGATCAAGTACACGAAGATCATCGGGGGCCTTGGCGACACGCCGGGGCGGTTCGGATATCCGCGCTGCATCGACCATGACGCCACGGCGCTGTGGGTCATCGACAAGACCGCCCGGGTGCAGCGGATCGACCCGGAGACGGGCAGGTGCCTGGCGTGGTTCCACATGCCCGAGTGGGAGCTGGGCAAGCCGACCGGATTCTGCGTGGCGCCGGGGCCGGACAAGGACGGGAAGTGGTGCGAGGAGCTGCTGTATATCGCCGACACGCACTACCACCGGATCATGGTCTACAACCCGCCGCACACCACGCCGGAGGGGGACGGCGGGAAGCTCGAGCCCGTCGCGAAGTGGGGCGAGTATGGGACGGGGCCGGGGCAGTTCTACTACCCGACGGACGTGGCGGTGCTGCTCAAGGAGGGGCAGAAGGCGATCGACCGCATCTATGTCTCGGAGTACGGCGGGAACGATCGCGTGAGCGTGTTCAACGCCAGGCACGAGTTCATGTACTCGTTCGGCGTGCAGGGAATGGGGACGGACCCGACGAAGATCGAGTTCAACCGGCCGCAGTCGCTGGTGATCCGGACGAAGTCCGACGGCTCGCGCGAGCTGGACCTGACCGATGCGTGCAACCACCGGATCGGGCGCTTCACGCTCGACGGCAAGCTGGTCGGGTGGATCAGCTCGGCGGCGAACCAGGGGCGCGCGCCGGGGCAGTTCTACGTGCCGTACGGGCTCGTGCTGCTGCCGGACGGCACGGCGATGGTGAGCGAGTTCGGCGGGGCGCGGGCCCAGCGGATCGACCTGGACACCGGCAAGTCGCTCGGGTGCTGGGGCGAGCCGGGGCGCGAGCCGGGGCAGGTGCTCGCCCCGTGGGCGATCACCTGGATGAACGACACCGTGTATCTGCTCGATTCGGGCAACAATCGGATCACCGCGTTTTCGCGACCGGGCTAGACGCTTCTAGACGCTTCTTACGACTCCACGCCCCTGCGCCTTCTTGTTTCCATCTCATGACGACTCTCGCCTTTCACATCGGCCCGATCGCGTTCGACCAGCCCATGTGGCTGCTCCTCGCGCCGATCTGCTGGGTGCTGGTGGTCTGGATCGGGCGGCAGACACTCTCGGGCCTGGGCACGACGGCGCGCCGGGTGGGGATGCTCGTGCGCATCCTCGTGATCCTGCTGGTCGTGGGGGCGATCGCCAAGCCGTACTGGCGCAAGGAGGCCAAGGGCGTCAACCTCACCGTCGTCGTCGACGTCTCCGATTCCGTGCACCGGCCGCTCAAGCTGCCGGGCGGCCAGATGGTGGATGTGCCGACGTACGTCGACACCTATCTGAAAGAAGCGGCGGACTACGCCAAGCCCGGCGACACGATCACGCGGATCACGGTGGCCAAGAAGCCGTACGTGCAGTCGCTGCCGAGCAACCCGAAGGATCGGCCCGACTCGCAGACCGTCGGCGCGACCGACGCGTCGGATCTCGCCTCCGGCGTGGCGATGGC
>DASZWV010000034.1:0-7729 GCA_035546115.1 Phycisphaerales bacterium | reverse complement strand
GTAGTAGGTCTGCCCGGCGGTGCCTTCGAACCCGGCCCATCCGTCAGGCGCACGACTGGCGACGGGAAGGAGGGAGTTCAGACCGACCGAGACCGTGCCCGCGAAGCCGTTCGAGTTGTTCGCCCCGGAGACGAGGAGATTCCCGTTCTGGTCATACACCTCGACAAACGTGTCGAGCGTCGATGCGGCGGCCGTCGTGTCGGCCAGCACGCTCACGAAGTCCTTGGTGCGCCCGCCTGTGGAGGGCATCACGAACTTGAAGAGGTCGCCGTCATCGCCCGCTGCGATCGTGCCGTTGACCGAGCCGCTCCCGCGCGCCGGATTGGTGAGGGCGCTGGCGTTGTCGAGCGCGATCGTGTCGGCCGTCGGGCCGGGCGGGAACGGTCCCCACGTGGCGGGCAGGCTCGGGTGATCGCCCGCGAGCATCAGCCGCGGCTCGATCTGCTCGAATGTGAACGGCACACGCCCAGCGGCTTTCGCCACCGAGCGTGGCGTGCGACGGATCGTGCGAGAGGAGAAGGAAGTGACGCGGCGACGAAGGTTCTGATCGATCATCTCGGGCTCCACGACCCCATCCGAGTCAGAAATCAATGCGAGTGTTGGCCGCGCTGCGAGCGTGGATCGTCGGGTCGATCCGCGCCCCAGCTCTGTCCCCCAAGGAGCGGCCCGCTGTCGAGCGCCCCGACTACCCGGCCCAACCGTCTGTCCGCACCCAGTTTACAGTCTCCCGGATCTGGCTGCGATTCGTCGCTGGCGGACGGACGGTTCCTGCTCCCAGTTTGCCCAACTTCGGGTGCTCGCGGGGGCAGGACGGCCAGAATAGCCACCATTTTGGCAAGTTGCTGACAGGAATCGGTTGGGGACCCGGGTTTGGGGATAGTTCAAGGCTGCTCGGCCTATTTGGCGGCGGCCCGGATAGGGCGTTCCCCGAGAGCACACCGAACAGCTCCCTCGGCGAGTAGTTGCGTCGAGTCATAGAGCGGGAGTGGGCAGTTTTCCGCACAGATCGCCAGGGGCACCTCCGTGCTCGCCAGAATGATGCCCTCGCATCCCTTCACCTTGAGATCCTCCAGAACCGACAACAACCGACGAATCGAATCCTGGCGGACCTGCCCGATCACCAGTTCCTTGAAGATGATCCGGTCAACCTCATCGGCCAACCGATCGTCCGGCACCACGCACCGGACACCCTTCATGCCGAGATGGGTCTGGTAGGTCGAGCCGTACATCACCATCTTGGTCCCGATGACCCCGACGACCTTGCGGCCATCGGCGACCACAGCCTCGGTCACGAGTTCGGTCATCGTCAACCACGGGATCGGCGAGAGCGATTCCGCCAAGTGCACGCCGTGCTGCATCAGGTTGTCGGGAACGATGGCGAACTCCGCGCCCGCCGAGGCAAGCACCTTCGCGGACGTCGCGAGCAGCTCTCCGACCGTGTGCCAGTCATCGCGATACGCCGCGGTGACGTATCGCTCGAGCGGGTTGTTGTGGAGCGTGACGATCGGATGGCCGTGGTCGCCAAGACGCTTGGACGCGTAGCGGAACACATCGCGATAGCACAGCGCGGACCCTTCTGGGCTGACTGCGGCGATGCCGATGTGCTTGGCCACGGGAGACTTCCTGGGCGCCGGCCGCCGCGTGCTTGGGCCGGTCCGCCGGCGGAGAATCGTGGGGAGGTTCCCGCCGCGGGTCAAACGGCGTCTCCGCAGTTCTCGTAGAGTCATTCCATGACAAGGTTCGATCCATTCGCTGCGCTGGGTCTGCCGCGGCGGTACCCCGTCGACGGCGACGCCGTCGAGCGGGCCTATCTGCAGCGCGTCGCAGAGCTCCACCCGGACCTGCTGGCGGCCGATGCCATCGCGGGGCTGGGGGAGGATGGCTTCGACGCCGAGCGGCGATCTTCCGAGCTCAACGAAGCGAAGCGGATTCTGGTCGATCCCGAGCAGCGGGCGATCGCGCTCTGGCGGCTCCTCGGGGGCACCGAAGACAAGTCGCTTCCCCCGGGGTTCCTCGAAGAGATCATGGGAGTGCGAGAGGACATGGAGGCGACCGGCGCCGGTGGGCGATCGCGCTGGGAGGCGTGGATTCGGGAGCGCCGCGGGGAGTTTCAGCGGAAGGTGGCGGAGCTCTTCGGCCGGATCGAAGCCGGCGAATCGCTGGCCACGCTGCTGATGGAGATCCGACGGGAGCTTAACGCCTGGCGGTACATCGAGCGGATGGCGGAGCAAATCGGCTGACCCCAGGTCAGGACTCGGCGAGGCCGTGCACGAACAGACCCGTCGCGAGCTTCGGGTAGAAGAACGTGCTCTTCTGCGGCATGAGCTGGCCGGCGCGGCTGACATCGCGGACGGCGGCGAGCGGCGTCGGCCGAACGATGATGGCGAGTTGCGGGGGCGTCGTGAACGTGCTGGCGCCGGTCTGCTCTCCGGCGCCGATGGCCGCGACCTCGGCGATCGTGTGCGGGAAGGCCCACTTGACCGGCTGGCCGCCGTTCAAGCGCGGCTGGCAGATCTGCTCGACGATGACGTGCTGGATGAACGCGACGGAGAGGGCCCGCCACGCGGGCGCCTTGTCGCGGAATCGTCCCGCCAGCGGGTCGGCCGTGACGGGCGATGCGAGTGCCGCCCGCCCGGTGGAGAAGTCGTACAGGCCGAGCACGCTCGGATCGGTCGAAGCCAGGAGCTTCTCGTCGAGCGACTCCAGGCCGCCGGCGACAGGGAGAGCCTGGAGGTACAGCCCCGACTCGTTCAGGAATCGGTCGAACGTGTAGTCCCGCATGCCGCCGAGCACGCGGTGCGTCGGCCAGATTACCAGCCCGGGGTCGGACATGCCGACAAGCACGAACATCGTCCGCCGCGCGGGATGCTCGGGCGGCACTCTCCCCTTTGCCTCGAGCTCGCGCAGGTAGTTCAACGCCGTGTTGTACCGATGGTGCCCGTCGGCCACGAAGACATCCTCGCCGGCGAGCCCCTCGCGATAGGCCGCGATTGTCGGAGCATCGGAGACGGTCCAGACCTCGTGCAGCGTGCCGTCGTCGGTTCGCGCGGTGCGATCGGGGTCGCGTGACGCCATCACACCCGCGAGCACCGTCGAGGCCTTGGACCACTCATCGGCGTGCAGGCCGAAGATCGGCGAGAGTTGCGCTCGCGTGGCCCGCATCAGAGCCAGCCGGTCTTCCTTCGGTCCGCTGAACGTCTCCTCGTGCGGCAGAACTCCGCCGCCCTGTCTGGGGCCGAAGGGAACCGTTTCCAGGCAGCAGGCCATTCCCGAGCGGCTGATCGTCGTCTCGCCGCCGGGGCTACTTTGCGTCCAGGTCTGCCGATAGCCGAACATCACCGGCCGCACCGTGCGGACCAGCGTGCCGTCGGCGAGGAAGGCGCGAAATCGGTCGCCGGCCGCCTCATAGGCTCCGGGCGGACCGAGTTCCTTGGCGGGCGTGTGCGGCAGATCGATGCCGACGATGTTGCGCGGGTCCTTCGCGAGCAAGCGCTGCTTGCCCGCGCCGTCGAGGACGTCGTACGGGGGCGCCACAAGCGCGGATTGCTCGCGCGGCGCGGCGAAGTGAATCGCCCGGAATGGGAAGACCTCGGGCATCGGCAGAGGGTACGGCCATGCCAGTGGGGGCGTCGTACCATGCGCCCATGAGCACCAAGCCCCGAGCCCTCGTGATCCGCACCGCCGGCACCAACTGCGATGCCGAGATGGTGCGGGCATTCGAGATGGCGGGAGCCGACGCCTCGCTCGTGCACGTGGACCGCCTGATCGCCGAGCCGGCGCAGGTCGAGCGGTTCGACCTCATCGGCTTTCCGGGCGGCTTCAGCTATGGCGACGACATCGCGTCCGGCCGCATCCTCGCGATGAAACTGCGCGAGCGGCTGTATCCGGCCCTGCGGGATGCGGCGAAGCGCGGCGTGCCGATGATCGGAGCCTGCAACGGGTTCCAGGTGATGGTTCAGGTAGGGCTGTTGCCGGGGCCGGAGCAGGCCGGCAACCAATCCGCCTGGCCCGAGGATCGCGCCCCGGCCCAGACGGCCTCGCTCTCGTTCAACGCCGGCGGCAGGTTCATCGACAACTGGGTGCGCGTTCGTCCGAATCCGGCTTCCCAATGCGTGTGGACGCAGGGCCTCGCCGAGGCGTTTGCCGCGCACGCCGACGACACCCTGCGACTGCCGATCGCGCACGGCGAGGGGCGTTTCGTCACGGCCAACACCGGCGTGCTCCGCGCCCTGCGGGAGCGCGGCCAGATCGCTCTCGAATACGTGGACAATCCCAACGGAAGCGAGGCGAACATCGCCGGCATCTGCGACGCCGGCGGGCGCATCTTCGGCCTCATGCCGCACCCGGAGCGGTACCTCGAATGGACCCTTCATCCCTTCTGGACGCGCCTGGATACCGGGGTCAGGCGGGGGCCGACTCCGGGCTTGCGGATGTTCCAGAACGCGGTGGGTGCGGTGCAGGGCGCCTGCTCGGGCGCATGACGGCGCTCTGTTTCGCAGCCGACCGGCCGGATCGAGGTAGACCAAGCATCGCATGCCTATCCGACCCGAAGAACTCGCCCGCTTCGCCGCTCCGGTCCTCATCGCCGAGGAGTGGAAGTGTCGCAAGTGCGGGTACAACCTGATCGGGCTCAAGACCGATGCACGCTGCCCGGAGTGCGGGCGGCCGATTCTCGACAAGAAGCGTGGACCCCGCTTCGGCGATCAGATGATCGATGCGCCGATGTCGTGGCTCAAGGTCTTCCGCCGCGGCGCAGGGCTCCTGATGGCGGGCGGCTGGATCATGTCGCTCGGCCTGCTGGCGTGGTCCTGGCTGCGGCTTCCGGCGTGCGGCGTTGTCGCGATGATCGGCGCGGGTCTGTGGGCGTTCGGATCGGTGCTCGCGACGCGGCCGCGACCGAAGACCAAAGCCTCGCTCCAGGATCCGGTGCAGGAGTGGCGCACCCTACGGCAGTGGGGGCGTTGGAGCCAGCCGTTCTGGGCGGTGGCGATCGGATTGACGCTCGGCGAACAGCTCAGCGATGCGATCTCGCCCGAGCTGGTGTGGGGCAGCGGGCTCTGCTTCGCGTGCGCGATGATCGGGTGCTGGCCGATGCTGATCCTCATCTCGAACCTCGCGTTCTGGGCCTCGGACACCGACCTTGCGAACCGTCTGCGGAACGCTCCCATCGGGCTGGGCATCGGACTGGCGATCGGCGTCGCGTGCTCTCGCTCATTGGCGACAACATCGCGGGCAGCCTGCTGGGGAGTCTGCTGTTCGTGGCCGCGTGGGCAGGACCGATCCTGGTCTCGCTCGGGTACATGCTCATCGCGCTCTGGCAGTTGTGGCGGATGTCCTCGTGGGTGATGCTCAACCAGGCAAACGCGGCCATGCGTGACGATCGCCTCAGGGCGCGGGCGATGCGGGCCCGAGCGCCCGCGAAGCCTCTGTGAGCGGTTTTCCCGCCGGAGGCGGACGCCCCGCGTTCCCTACGATTGCCCGTGAAGTTCTCCAAGCCCAAGGTGCTGGTCGCGATGAGCGGCGGAGTGGATTCCTCCGTGGCCGCGGCGATGCTGGTGCGCGAGGGGTACGAGGCCGTCGGCGTGTTCATGCGCCTCGGGTCGCCGGGCGAGGAGCTCGACACGCTCAGACCGATGGAGGCGGCCGGCGCCGCCTGCGATCCGCGCAGGATCCGCATCGGCCACCAGGGATGCTGCTCGATCAACGATGCGGCCGACGCCCGGCTGGTCGCGGCGGAACTGGGCATCCCGTTCTACGTCGTGAACTTCAAGAAGGACTTCGGGCGGATCATCGACTATTTCGTGGATGAGTACGCCGCGGGGCGCACGCCCAACCCGTGCGTGCGGTGCAACGACTGGCTGAAGTTCGGCAAGCTGCACGAGTACGCGCGCCAGATCGGGGCGGAGTGCGTGGCGAGCGGACACTACGCCCGCGTGAACGCCGAGTCGCACCTGCTGCGAGCGGTCGATCATTCCAAGGACCAGTCGTACGTCCTCTTCGGCGTTCCGCGCGCCCAGCTCGCCCACATGCTGCTGCCGATCGGCGCGATGCCGAAGACCGAGGTGCGCTCGCTCGCCCGGACGCTCGGCCTGCCGACGTTCGACAAGCCCGACTCGCAGGAGATCTGTTTTGTCCCGGACAACGACTACGCGGGGCTTGTCGAGCGGCGGCGGCCGGAGCTTGCCCGCGCGGGCGCCATCGTGGATGAGCACGGACGCGAGGTCGGCGAACACGCCGGCCAGCACCGATTCACAATCGGCCAGCGTCGCGGCGTCGGCGTGGCCATGGGCCACCCGATCTTCGTGGTGGGCAAGAATCCACGCACGAACACGGTAACGGTCGGGCCGCGCGAGCAGTTGATGGTGTCGGGCTGCACGGTGGGGGAGGCCAACTGGCTCTGCGAAGTCGACCGGTTTGCGGAGTGGACGCCGGTGATGGCCAAGTACCGCTACAACACACCGCCGGCGCCCGCCCGGGTGCGGATCGTCCCCGATGCGGTGGCGCCGACTCCGAGCGGACGCCGCGGCGCCTTCGAGGTCGAGTTCGATCAGCCGCAGCAGGCCGTCGCTCCAGGCCAGGCGCTCGTCCTGTACGACGGGGACGTCGTGCTCGGCGGTGGATGGATCGATCAAAGCCGCGCAGCGCAAGCTGCCGGGGCATGATGCACGCGAACTCGATCGCGGAAGTCAGGCCTGTCGGCGGCCTGCGCCGCTCGGCTCTGGCTTCTTCATGATGAACAGGTAGTTGAACCCGCGATCGAAGTAGTTTCCCTCGAGCGCCGCCTTTGCCCGCGCCGCGCCCTGCCCCGCCGCGATCTTCGCGTTGTGCCGCACGACCGCGATGATGTCAACCGGCGAGAATCGCTCGCGAAGCAACGCAAAGAGCTCGAAGCCGATCGGCATGAACACGCCCGTTCCCGAGCCGGGGTCGCCGGGAGACCGCTTGCGCCAGGAGTCCGAGACGTACAGGGCCATGTATCGCTTCGGGCGCAGCACGCGGTCGATCTCGGCGATGACCTGCTCCATCGCCTTGTAGTACGCGTGCCCATCATCGCGTCCGGCCGCATCGAGCTTGCCGATGCACGCGGGATCATCGGAATAGTTGATGTGCGTGGAATACGGCGGATCGACGAACACGAAGTCCGCGCTCGCATTGGGAAGCGGCAGCCTGCGAGCGTCGGCCTGGCGGATGTCCGGCCGGCGAGGCGCGAGGTCGAACCCGATGCCCTTGCGGCTCAGATCGCTGCACACGTCCAGTGTCGTGCCGCTCCCGCACATCGGATCGACGACCGTGTCGCCCTCCCTCGTGTATCGCTGGAGCAACTGCCAGATGACCCATGAGGGCGTTGCGCCCGCGTACTCGCGATCGCCCTGCATCGCGGACACAAGCTCGCGCTTCCCCCCGGGCCGCTCCACGAACCGGTCGTAGTGCTGGCTCGGATACTCCCACAGCGTCGTCGTGAACGGACGAAGTGGCGGTCGATGCCCGGGCGTAGATGGATCCGGCGAGCGTGGTTGCCGGGGTTGCGTCTGGTGCGGCCGGTGCCTGGGCATTCGGAGGTCTCCGGACCAGCGCTCACTTCAGCGCTTCGAGCAGCGCCAGCTTGGCGGCTGGAAGCGCCAGCCGGGCCTTGGCCCCCGCGGCCCGGGCGTGCCCACCCCCGCCGATCTTCTGGCACACGCGGTTCACATCCACGGCGTTCGGCCCGGGCTTGGAGCGCAGGCTGTAC
>DASZWV010000033.1:0-2218 GCA_035546115.1 Phycisphaerales bacterium | reverse complement strand
AGGTGGCTCAACAAGCTGCTGAACGAGAACATCAAGGACGATGAACACATCCGGTACTTGCACGATCTGACCGGCCAAACCTACCCGCGGGTCATCGACGCCTTCATACTCTCCGACCTCGCCGCCACCGCCTCTGTCCTCCACAAAATCGCCACCGACATCCGCCTCCTCTGCAACCGCAAGGAGCTGGATGAGCCGTTCGAGCAGCAGCAGATCGGGTCGTCGGCGATGCCGTACAAGCGGAATCCGATGCGGTGCGAGCGGATCTGCGGGTTGTCGCGGTTCGTGATGAACCTGGTGGGGAACGCGTACGACACGGCCGCGACGCAGTGGCTGGAGCGGACGCTGGATGACTCGTCGAACCGGCGCCTGTCGCTGCCGGAGGCGTTTCTTGCCTTGGATGGAGCGCTCGACCTGATGCACAACGTGGCGTCGGGGCTGATCGTGCACGAGGCGATGGTCCGCAAGAGCCTGATGGCCGAGCTGCCGTTCATGGCGACCGAGAACATCCTGATGGCGTGCGTGAAGGCGGGCGGGGATCGGCAGCGGTATCACGAGCTGATCCGCGTGCACGCGCAGAGCGCGGGGGCTCGGGTGAAGGATGAGGGATTGGAGAACGATCTGCTGGATCGGTTGCAGAAGGACCCGGCGTTTCACATGCCCGCGCTCAAGAGCGAGCTGGATTGGTCGGGGCTGCTGGACCCGATGAAGTACATCGGGCGGAGCGTGGAGCAGACGGAGCGGTTCATCCGGGACGTGGTGGAGCCGCTGCGGGCGCAGTATGGGGATGCGATCGCGAAGCTCGGGGGCGGCGGGCCGCGGGTGTGAGTCGGGGGAGCGTGATGCAGTTCTCGCTGGCGCGGATCACGGACGTCCTGGAGCGCACGCCGCGAGTGCTGGATGCGCTGCTGCGCGGACAGGCACCGGAGTGGATGCGCGGCGATTATGGCCCGGGGACGTGGAGCGCGTACGAGGTGGTGGGGCACTTGATCGTCGCGGAGAAGGACGATTGGATTCCGCGCGTTCGGATGATTCTGGAGCATGGCGAGTCGCGGCCGCTCGATCCGTTTCCGCATGACGCCGCGATCCATCCGTCGAGCGGGCGCGGGCTGGACGACTTGCTGGATGAGTTCGCGGCGCGGCGGAGGGAGAGCCTCGGGGCTCTTCGCGGGTTCGGGCTCACCGAGGCGGACTTCCAGCGGCGCGGGCGGCATCCGGGCCTGGGGCCGGTGACACTGGCGCAGTTGCTCTCGACGTGGGCGGTGCACGATCTGCACCATGCGCGGCAGATCGGGCGGGCGATGGCGTACCAGGCCCGCGGGCTGGTGGGGCCGTGGCGGGCGTATCTGAACACGCTCCCGCCTGCGGACGAGTGACTCCGGAATGATCGCGGCACGGACTCGACACGGGGCCGGAGGGGTGGTATTGTTGTTCAAACAAGTATCTTGCGGGCCCGACGCCGCAAGGGCGCGTTGCATCGGGGACATTCGTCGATCACACGGGCGCCAAGCCCTCACACACGAAAGGATGATGAGCATGAACAGGCGTTTGATTGCGTTCACCGTCTCGAGCGCGGCGGTGGCGATTGCGGCGGGCACGTTCGTTGCGGCGGGGGGCGCGGGAGCGCCCGCGGCGGCGCCGGCGGTCGCGCCCGCCGAGGCGAAGACCTACACGATCGATCCCGTGCACTCGAGCGTGGTGTTCAAGGTCAAGCACATGAACGCGACGAACTTCTACGGCGTGTTCGACGAGTCGTCGGGGACGTTCACGCTCGGGGAGACGCTCTCGGCGAACATCACGGTGAAGGCCGACAGCGTGGAGACGCGCAACCCGAAACGGAACACGCACGTGAAGAGCCCGGACTTCCTGAGCGTGAAGGAGTTCCCGGAGATCACCTTCACGGCGTCGGACCTGAAGAAGGCGGGCGATTCGTACAAGGGAACGGGCGAGCTCACGCTGCACGGGGTGAAGAAGCCGATCGAGGTCGAGATCAAGGTGACCGGCACGGGCCCGGGGATGGGCGGCAAGGAGCTCGCGGGGATCGAGTCGACGTTCACGATCAAGCGGTCGGACTTCGGGATGAAGGGGATGATCGGGCCGCTGAGCGATGAGATCACGCTGATGGTGGCGTTCGAGGGGGGGAAGTGACCGATTGACGGGGTGATGAAGTGAAGGCGTGGGCGGGCGTGCCGCGGGGTGCGCGCTGCTTTTTCCGGAG
>DASZWV010000032.1:0-9500 GCA_035546115.1 Phycisphaerales bacterium | reverse complement strand
TCGCCTGCTCGCCTTCACGCACAGCGTCGAGGAGGAGATGCGTCGCTTGGGCAGCCTCGTCGAGACCTTCCTCGCGATGGCGCGGTTCGGCGAGGGACGGGGAGGACGCGCCGAACACCCGGTGTCCATGTTCGACACGGCCCTGGACTCGGTGAAGCACACCTCGCTGTTCGCCCGGCAGCAGGGCGTCAACGTCCGTCTCAAGTTCGCCGAGCCGTCCGGCCCGCACGCGGACCCCCACGACGCCCACCACGAGCCCATCGTCCGCGGCGACGGCCACCTGCTGCGCGTCGCGATCGACAACCTCCTCCGCAACGCCATCGGCGTCTCGCAGCGCGGCGACGCGGTGGACATCAGCGTCTCCACGGTCGATCACACCGTCGGCATCGAGGTTGCCGACCACGGGCCGGGCGTTCCCGCCGACTTCGTCGATCGGATGTTCGACCGCTTCGCGCAGCGTCCCGATCGCGCGGTGGGCCATCGCGGCACGGGCCTCGGCCTGAACATAGCCAAGACCATCGTCGATCTGCACGGGGGCCGGATCGAGGTCTCCAACGCCAAGGACCACGGCGCGGTGTTCACCATCCGCCTCCCGCTGGCCGCCCGTGCCGACTCGGGAACGCGCGCCGATTCGTCGCCCGACGCGGACGCAACTCCTAGCGCGTGACTCGGGGTCCGGGTCCTTCCCGAATCCGCCCATACTCGAACGCTCGAATCGCGAAGTGCACGGCCGCGCTCAGGAGCCCCAGCGCCACCACCCCCACCAGGAGACCGAGCATGGTCGTCGCGAACGCGCCGAGGTTGGCCGTCTGGGCCCGGAGTTTCCAGGAGCCGATCAGCACGACCAGCAGCGACGCTCCGAACCCGAGCGCCTTGATCAGGCTGGGCATCGAGTCCTGCGGGCGGCGCGCCAGCACGACCCATGCGGCGCCGGCCGCGAGGACGCCCGCCGCGGCCAGGCGAAGCACCAGATAGAGCGTCACGCCGCCGATCAGGCGGTCAACGGTGTGCTCCTTGTTGTGGGAGATGTACCCAAGGACGGGACCGGCCATCAGGTTGAAGTTCGGGCCATCCCGGTTCGTCGCGCTCTGGTTGCCGAAGAACGATGCGGCGGCGATCGCCCCCGCGACGCAGAGCAGGGCAAGCCCCGGCCCATCCGCGTGGCGCCCCGCAGCCACCAACAGGCCAAACGCCGCCGCGACGAGCACCACGATCTCGAACCCGAGCAGGTACCAGAGCGGCTTGAACGCCAGCAGGGCCAAGGGCGCGCCGACCAGGGCGGAAACCCCGACCAGCAGACAGACCGCGCCGACGACCAATCCCGCCGGCTTCTTCAGAGACAACTCGTTCACGTGTTCAGTTCCCGCGCACTTCTCTTGTGCCCCACCCTCGTCTTGCGTGCCCGCCACGGCAAGGTTCGGCATCCATTGGCCGCGATTGCGACGCATCGACTGTATCGACCGGCATTCGGGGTTTCCGGCACTTCTTATCGGACCCTACGACGCTCGAGCGTGCGTGTTCACTTGTTCCGGGGTGTCGCCCGCACGAACCTCGCGCGATCGCGGCGGTCCCTCCGAAGTCGCCGTCGCATCCCGTCGATTTCGCCGGTGCCCGCGCGCGAGGGATTCCAGACAGGCTCCGCACAAAGCCGATGGAGTTTCTGCCGCGGGTCGGAGAACCGACCCATGCAGGCCGAGCCAGCGATCTCCCCCGTTCCCACCCCCCACGAGGCGCACATGAACGCCCGAGCGATGTTCCAGAGAGTGCTTTCCGGGTGGGCGATGGATGTGCTCGCCCTCCGGCGCCGCGGCTGGGACCGCCCCTGCATGAGGCTGGCAGGCACGGAGACCGACCGTGCCGACGCCCGGCGCCCCCGCAGATCCGCCCCGCGCAAGCGGGCGGCCTGACACGGAGTCTTCCATGAGCGGTATTTCCTCGAGCGTTGGCCTGATCAGCGGGATCAACTCCAGCCAGATCATCGATCAGTTGCTCCAGATCGACGCCCGGCCGCAGCAGCTCATCCAGCAGCAGGTTGTGTCGCTCCAGCAGACGCAGGCCGCGTTCCTTGACCTGAACTCGAAGATCAGCGCGCTCAAGACCGCGGCGCAGAATCTCCGCCTGAACAAGATCTTCTCCTCGACGACCGTCACATCCTCGAACTCCGACGTCCTCACCGGCACCACGCAACCCGGCACGCCCGCGGGCAACTACTCGTTCCTGGTCGATCGCGTCGTCAACACGCACCAGCTTCTCTCGCAGGGCGTCGTCGATCGAAACGTTTCGGGCCTCGGCCTGACCAGCATCACGCTCGAGTCCGACAAGGCCCGCCTCGACGCGGACACATCCCTGAACACTCTCAACGGCGGGACGGGCGTCTCTCGCGGCAAGGTCATCGTCACCAACAGGGCCGGAACGTCCACCACCATCGACCTCTCCCGCGTCGCCTCGGTCTCGGAGGTGCTCGACGCGTTCAACTCGAACACGAGCGCGGGGGTGACCGCCTCGGTCAGCGGCGGCCACCTCGTCCTGACCGATACCTCGGGCGGATCCGGCAGCCTCACCGTCCACAGCGCGACCGGGTACACCACCGCCGCGAGCCTCGGCATCGACCAGACGGTCGCCGGCGCGACGCTGACCGGATCGGATATCGCCACCCTCGGCGACAACACGACTTTGCAGTCGCTCAACGACGGCAACGGCATCCGCATCACGACCGCCGCGGGTTCGGGCGCGTACGACTTCACGGTCACCGCCAAGGACGGCTCGGTTCTCAACGTCAACCTCGGTGACATTTACACGACGACCCCGGCCGTTCCGCCCGCGACCGATCCCACGACCACCAAGACCGCCACCGCCGTCACGACGATCGCCCAGCTCAAGGCGCGAGTCTCCTCCCAGACGGGCGGGAAGGTCACCCTCGAGGTCGCCCCCGACGGATCCTCCGTTCGCTTGGTGGACAACACCGGCGGAGGCGGAACGCTCAGCGTGACCGATTCCTCCGGGGCCGCGGCCGATCTCGGATTTGTCGCAACGAAGGGGGCGACGGCGAACTTCTCCGGCTCGACCGCCGGCGGCAAGGCGCTCGTCGCCGGACTCAACAGCCGCCTGTCGTCGAATCTCTTCGGAGGCGCGGGGCTCCGCTACGGCGACTTTGCCATCACGGCCCGCGACGGCTCCGTGTTCAACTTCAACGCCAACATCTCCGGGTCGGTGAGCGACTACCTCGACTCGATCAACGCGGCGACGGGCGGCAAGGTCACCGCCTCGCTGGACTCGGCCGGAACGTCCATCGTCTTCACCGACACCACGGGCGGCACCGGGAACCTCGTGCTCAACGGATCCGCTTCGGCCGAGCTCGGCGTGTTCACCAACGGCTACGCCGGAACGTCGGTCACCTCCGCTCACATCGACCGCAAGTACATCGCGGAGAGCACCACGCTCGCGAGCCTCAACGGCGGACACGGCGTTGGGGTCGGGTCGTTCACCATCACCGGCGCCGACGGCGCTTCCAAGACGGTGAACATTTCCGACTCGGTCCGGACCGTCGGCGATCTGATCTCCCAGATCAACGGGGGCGCAACCCTCGGAATCCGCGCCCGCGTCAACGACGCCGGCAACGGCATCATCATCGAAAAGGACCCGGCCTTCACCGGCAGCGACCAGAAGATCACGATCACCGACAACATCGGCACCGTCGCCAAGAGCCTGAACCTGGCCGGCTCGGCCACGGGCACCGGCGACGACAACCACATCGACGGCTCGTTCCGCAAGGTGGTCTCGCTCACCGCGGCCGACACGCTCGACCAAGTCATCCAGAAGATCAACTCCGCGAACGCCGGCGTTTCCGCTTCCGTCGTGACCGACGGCTCATCGGCGGCGCCGTATCGACTGAAGCTCACCTCGACGACCGCCGGCGATGCCGGGCGATTCCAGGCGTCCAGTGCCGGGGCCGACCTGGGCCTCTCGCTGGTGTCTCGCGGGGCCGACGCCCGCGTGTTCTACGGCGCGGACGACCCCGCACGCGCGATCCTCGTGAAGCGGAACTCGAACACGGTGGACGGCGTGATCGACGGCCTCACCGCCAACATCAGCGCCGCGAGCGCCACGCCCGTCACCCTGACGGTCAGCCGCAACGACGACTCGGCGGTGTCCGCGATCCAGGATTTCGTCACCGCGTTCAACGCGCTCACCTCCAAGCTGGGCGACTACACCAAGTACGACGCCGACACGCAGAAGGGTGGGACGTTGCTCGGCGATTCGACGGCCCTGACGCTCCAGTCCGATCTGTTCTCGACGATCCAGGGCACCGCGCTCGGCGTCGGCGGGCAGTACCGCCTGCTCGCGCAGGTCGGCCTTTCCATCGCCCAGGACGGGTCGATCACGATCGACGAGACGAAGCTCCGCTCGGCTCTCTCCAACGACCCCTCCGCGGTCGCCGATGTCTTCAGCGCGTTCGACCAGTCGAATCCCTCCTTGACGTCCAACATCGCGGGCGCCCCCGGCGCAACGGTCACGAACACCAACACCACGCCGACGTACACCAAGCTCGGCGTGCTGGAGCGCATCGGCGTCCTCGCCGATCGCTACATCGACTCGGTCAGCGGCATCCTCACCTCCCGCAGCAACAGCATCGGCACGCAGATCTCCGACGACAACGCCCGCATCGCCGACTACCAGACGCGCCTGGACGCCAAGCGCACGCTCCTGCAGAACCAGTTCGCCACGCTGGAGGAGACCCTCGCCAAGCTGCAGAGCCAGTCGTCATCGCTCTCGAGCATCTCGCTGGTGAGCAGCAAGTAAGGCCCCTCTACCGTTATCGGACCGCGCAGTTCTCGCCGCGTGCATCCCGGCGGCGCCGACCCCGGCCAGCCGCTCAAGTGCGGTTCTTCTCGGACCGATCTCACATCCGTCATGCCGAGCGAGACCGCAACCCAGACCGCCCCACCCAACGCCTACCAGCGCACGCAGGTGCTCACCGCGAATCCGGAGCAGCTTCGCCTGCTGCTCCTCGAGGGCGCCGTCCGCTTCACGCGTCAGGGGCGCGAGGCCATCGAGAAGAAGGACTACGAGGCGATCTACACGGGCTTCACGAAGGCCCGCGACATCGTCGTCGAGCTCATGACGGCCATCCGCCCCGACACCGAGCCGACGCTCCGGTCGAAGGTCCAGGGGCTCTACGGCTACATCTTCCGGCTGCTCATGGACGCCTCGTTCGAGAAGGACGTCGCCAAGGCCGACGAGGCGATCAAGCTCCTCGACTTCGAGTGCGAGACGTGGAAGCTGGCAATGGAAAAGCTCAAGTCCGAGCGGTCGCACGCCACGGCCCGTTCCGCTCAGGCCACGCACGTCGAGCGGCCCGCCCTGAGCATCCAGGGCTGAATCATCGCATCGGTCCGGGACCACCGCTCAGGACGAGCATGACAATCACGAGCGCGCACAACGCCGCGCCGGACCAGCGCGCCGCGCTGCGTGCCCGGCGCGAATCCAGTTGCCCCGTGCCGAGCGCGGGCCCGAGGCGATGCAGCAGGTAGAGGCCCGTTCCGGCCGCGGGCGCCCCGAGCAGCGCGAGCACCACGCGCGGCGTCCCCAACCGAAGCAGCTCTTCGGTGTCTCCCGCGGCAAACGCGGCTCCGGACGCGATGTACAACCCGTTCGCGATCAGGCAGAAACCCGCGAATCCCTGCAGCCACAAGGCACCGGGCCGCCTGACCGCGCGCCAGAGGGCCCACAGCAGCAGCGGCGCGGCCGCCCCGAACGCCGGCCCGCCCCAGACCTCGACCATCGGATGCGGATTCGGCGTGACGTCCGTTCGGCTCAGCGACAGCGGCGACAACACCACCCGCGCCACATGTCCGCCCGTCGCCCACGCCGCCAGCACGTGCCCAAACTCGTGGACGGCCATGAAGAGCAGCCAGCAGCTCGCCGCGGATGTGGTCAGCAGCACCAGTCGAGCCGCGCTCGCGCCTCGCTCGGCGGTCACACCGACACCACGCCCACCTTCTCCGCCACGATGAACTCCGCCTCGGTCTTCTTCTTCACCTCATCCACGGTGACGCCGGGCGCGAGCTCGATGAGCTTGAAGCGCCCCGCCTTATCGTCCATCACGAACACCGCGAGATCGGTGATGACCATGTTGATGCACCTCTGACCGGTCAGCGGGAGGCTGCACTTCTTCACGAACTTGAACCCGCCGTCCTTCGCGTTGTGCTCCATCACCACGACGACCTTCTTGACGCCGGCCACGAGGTCCATCGCGCCGCCCATCCCCTTGACCATCTTGCCGGGGATCATCCAGTTCGCGATGTCACCATCCTGCGAGACCTGCATGGCCCCGAGGATGCACATGTCGATGTGGCCGCCGCGGATCATCGCGAACGAGTCGCTGGAGGAGAAATAGCTCGACCCCTTGCGGGCCGTGATGGTCTGCTTGCCCGCGTTGATCAGGTCGGCATCGACCTCGGCGTCCTTGGGGAACGGGCCGATGCCGAGCAGTCCGTTCTCGGATTGCAACCACACATCCATCCCGGCGGGGATGTAGTTGGCCACGAGCGTCGGCATGCCGATGCCGAGGTTCACGATGTAGCCGTCGCGGAGTTCCTTCGAGGCGCGGATGGCGAGTTGGTCGCGTGTGAGGGGCATGGCGGAGGATACGCGGGAGGACCTGCACTGGCCCTGTCGGGCCCGTCGCACCCATAGGATTCCACCATGCGTATCGCGGCCTGCACCATCGCGCTCGTGCTCGTGACTGGCACACTCGGCGTCAGCGATCAGCCCGCTTCAGCCCCGCGCGATATCCGCAGCTTCCGTCCCTCCGCCAACGGCTTCGCCTTCGTGAACCACTTCGAGGGGTCATCTCTCCCCGGCGGGCTTGGCGCCATCACCGGCGACCTTCAGCAGCGACTGGGCGGACCCTCCACGTACGGCCTGTGCGGCGGCATGTCGTTCGCCGCGGCCGACCTTTTTCTCGCCGGCCGCACGCCCCCGGAACGAACCACACCACCCCAACGCGGCGAACACCTCTTTGATTTCCTTCAGAAGCGACAGGTCGATTCCCTGGGCGATGCACTCACGCTCGCGGGCACGTTCGGGCGCTGGATGAGCCTTCCCGACGACGGACCCTTCGGAACGCGCCGCCTGAGCCTCGACCAGCTCTTGGACCTCCATGCCTCCATCCATCGCGGCGAGCCGGCCGTCATCGGGCTGGTCTTCCGCCATCATCTCGGCAACAAGCACGCCCGAGGCCGCGCCGGATCGCCGTGGGAGAATCACCAGGTGCTCGCCTATGACGACGCCGAGGAATCCGACGGCTCGTTCGAGTTTCGCATCTACGACCCGAACTATCCCAAGGCCGACGATGCGGTGATCCGAGGGCGAATCAAGGTGGTTGGATCCATGCTGGCAGCGCCCTGGGGTGGGTGGCGCGTTCCGGTGTACGGAATGGAGTGCGAGCGGATCGTCGGGAGCCGGTCGAGGACGCCGGTGCGGGGCATCATCGCGATGCCGTACACGGCCGCGACCGTGCCGGCACAGCTCGAATGAGCTATCCCTTCATCAAATCCACCAGGGCCTCCAACCCGCGCTCCAGGTTCCGCTCATCCGTCGCGTACGACAGCCGGAAGTGCGTGTCCTTCTGCGAGAACACGTTGCCCGGGATCACCAGCACGCTCTTCTCCAGGCACCTCTCGATGAACCTGCTCGCGGTGAGTTTCAACCGCTCCGGCACGCGCGGGAAGGCGTAGAACGCCCCGCCCGGGTGGGCCATGTCGGTCACGGCCCCGAGCCGATCCTTCACCATGTCGCGACGCTTGCGATAGGCGTCGACGTGCTCGGCCATGCTGACGTCCAGCGCGGCCGCGGCCCCCCACTGCAGCGCGCTCGGGGCGCACACGAACGTGTACTGCTGCAGCTTGCTCATCTCCTCGATGATCCGTCGCGGCCCGGCCGCGTAGCCCAGGCGCCACCCGGTCATGCCGTAGGTCTTTCCGAATCCGCGCAGCAACAGCACGTCCCGCTGGCTGCCCGCGACCCGCCCAGGGCTCGGGCAGCGCGCCGTCTTGTCGCCCACCGGCGACACCACGCGGGCGTCCGGGTACGTGAACTCGTCGTAGATCTCGTCCGACACCAGCAGCACGCCCTTGCGCCGGCACAACTCCAGCAGGTCGTCGCACTGCTTCTGCGAGGCCACCGTTCCCGCGGGGTTGCTCGGCGTGTTGAGCAGCACGAGCTTGGTCCGCGGCGTGATGAGCGGCTCGACCCGCGCGGCCGTCAACTGGCAATCGGGATACGTGTCGCAGTAGACCGGCACCGCGCCGATCATCCGGCACAGGTGCGGGTACATCACGAAGTACGGGTCGCCGATGATCGCTTCATCCCCCGGGTTCATCAGCGCGAGAAAGGCCAGCAGCAGGCCGCCGGATGTGCCGCTGGTCACCAGCACGCCCGGCCGCTCATGGTCGGCCTCGCTCGCCGGACGCGGGTCCACATCCCAGCCCAAGTCATCGATCAGATGGCGCGCCAGGCGATTCCGGAGCGGGGCGATGCCCTGCGTCACGGTGTACCCATTTGCGTTGCCCAGGATGTGCTCGACCGCGGCCTTCTTGATCGGTTCGGGCACCGGAAAGTCGGGCTGCCCGATGCTCAGGTTGATCGGGTCCTTGAGCTTGGCGCCAAGGTCGAACACGCGCCGAATGCCGGAGGCATCGATGGAGCGAGAGCGCTCGGAGATCAGGCGGGACACATCCATCGCCAACCATAGCCAAAGGCAGCGCGAAAAGCCCGAAGCTCGTGGCCAGTTCAGTCAGCACCCGGTGAACCAGTCGTTCAGAAAATCCAGCAGGTCCTGCACACCGACTCCACCGCCGTTGTAGTCCGCCCGCGCGTTTCCTGCCAGCCATGAATCAAGGAACTCCAGGATATCAACCGGGCTGACGACCCCATCGCAGTTGAAGTCCGCCGTGCAGACGAGGGCGAGATCGCTCGCGGTCACGACACTGTCGCCATTCAGATCTCCTTCAACCCAACCCCGGTCGGTCGTTCCCAGATGGGCCGTGATCGTCGCCCGATCCGCCGGCGTCATGACCCCATCGAGATTGACGTCGCCGTGACATCGCGGGCAGCCGAGCACGCCAAGCGAGCTCCCGCTCCCGTTCACGGCGATGACCAGAGCTGGCACCTGCGCACTGCCCAGTCTACCGCTTGCAGTCGGAAAATGAAAATCATTAGAATTGGATGAGAACAGGTGCCCGACGTTCCGAACGGCCGACCACGTCGATCCATCCCAGGCAATGACCGGTGAAGGTGGCTGCACGGCGTTGAAGTCTGCACCCAATGACGTCATCGCGTAGAGGCGACGGTTGAGTGGGCCGACTCCATCTTCGCACACTTGCATTCCGAACGCCGGTCCACCAAGCGATGTGGACGTGTTCCCTACGTGCTCCCAAGCCTGGGCAGCGGAGTTCCACCGCACAATCGCGCCGATGTTCGTTTGCCCGGATACATAG
>DASZWV010000031.1:0-9476 GCA_035546115.1 Phycisphaerales bacterium | reverse complement strand
GCGGCCACGTTCTGCAGGATGATCAGATCGAACTGCTGCAGCCAGAGCAGGTCCGATTTCAACGCCCCGCTCCCGATCATCTGGACCTGCATGTGCGCACCGGCGAGAGTCTTCGCGAGCACCGACCCGGGACCCTGGGGTTCGCCGTTGCTCACGCCGTCCACGATGAGCACCGCCCCCGGCCCGGGCGAGACCGTCACCGACTCGGCCCGGTTGTTCGATCGCACGGTGTCCGCGCCGGCCTCGCCCTCATCCGGAGTCCAGAGCGCCTCGAATCGATGGATCCGCCCCTCGGGGAGCGGCACCTTGAAGACCTCCACGTTCTGGCCCGGCTCGAGCGTCAGCCGCAACCGCGAGCCCGGCTGATCGCCGTTGATGTCCACCGGCTCGCCCTCGCGGATGAGCTCGAGCGTTCCCATGGCCCGCTCGGTCGCGCTCAGCACGACCCGGACCGGAATCGTCGCCCCGGCCTGCACCGTCGGCGGCGTGTCGATCGACTCGAGCACGACCTCGCGCCGCACCACGTAGGACAGCGGGACGACATCGACCGGGATCGCGCCCTTCCGCCCGGCCCCGCTCGCACCGAGAGCCCGCGCCGCCCGAAGGGCATCTCCGGTCGTCTGAACCCCATCGGAAAACAGCACGATTCGGCCGGAAGAATCCGGCGGGATCATCGCGCCCGCCAGGCGAAGCGCCCGCTCGATGTCGGTGCCATCGGCGGGTCCGTTCCACTCATCGGGAATGTTGAACGGCCCGGACTCGAGCATCCCCGCCGCCGCGGGCGACGCGCCGAAGAGCACGACACCCGCAAGGTCCTGCGGCTTGCGCGACTTCGATCCCGACTGGAGGAGCCCTCGAACGGCCTGCGGATACGCGGGCGCGCCGGCATCCCGCGCTGGCCGGCTCGCCCGATAGAACTGCTCCACCGATCCCGATCGATCCACGCACGCGATCACCGCGACGCGATCGGTCGTCTTGACGACCGACACGCCCGCCAGCATCGCCAGCAGCACGCCAACCAGCAGCACCCGCAGCACAATCGCCGACCACCGGCGAGCCGCCGTCATGCCCACGAAGCACCGCAGCGCGGCCCACGCCATCGGCACGCACACCAGCAGGCCGACGAAGAACCATGGCTGATCGAATCGCAGCGTCATCGTTTGTCGGGGCCCGACGCACCGCCCGTGCCGGCGTCCTGCGCGGCCGCCTCAGGCTTCTTTGGCGCCGGCGAAGCGGCCGTGCCGTTCGGCTTCGCCCGCTCCGGCAGTCGCTGGAAGTACTTCAGAAGCAGCTTGTCGAACCGGCTCGGAACCGCCTGCGACTCGACCGCGCGCTCGCCCTCGCGGGCCGCGGCCTGCGCGGCGGACTCCGCATCGACCGCGCCCGACCCCCTGACCACGCCGGTGCCCGGCTCCTCGGCCTTTCGATCGGCGTACCACTCCGCGATCACACGCTCCCGGGAGCGCTCCGCACGCTCCGCGGGCGTCGGCGGGCGGGCATCCACGGTGTCGGTCCGCGCGGGGCTCTGATCTTCGGGGCTTCGCGCATGATCGTTGTCCGAATGCGCTCCGTTCGAGTCCGGAGAGCCTCGGTCCGACGAGCGCGTTCCCGGCCCCGCGGAGTTTCCGAAATCATCCCCGGTCGGCGGCCGCCCGGTGGGCATCCGACCATCCTTGCCCATTTCCTTCGCCATCTCCTGCGCCCAGCGGTTGATCTGCTCCCTCTGCTCCGGAGTCGCGCTCTTGAGCAACTCCTCGGCTTGCTTGCGCATCTCCCGGGCCTGCCGGCGCTGGGCCGCGGCGTCCTTGGGTGCATCGGCAAGCTTCCTGAACTGCTCCGCCATGCGACGGATCGCTTCTTTGCTGGGCATCGAGGTCGGCAGCTGCGGTTTCTGACTGCCGGAGCCGTCGTTGGCCTGCGGCTGGTCCTCTCCCGGCTTGTTCGAATCGGATTCTGGTCGCTCGGACGGCTTCTTGCTCTGCTCAGTGCCCCGCTCGCCCGGCTGGGTCTGCGTTTCCGGCTTGGTTCCCTTCTTCTGGCCAGATGGCTCGCCCCCAGATTCGCCCGACTGGGAGTTCGCCGGCTCGCTCTCCGCTCCGGGCTTCATGTCGCGATCCGATGATCCGGGACCCTTCTCTTGGTCACCCTTCTCTTTGTTCCCCGCGTCCGAGGGCTTTGGTTCGGAGCCTGCACCGCTTGGCTGGATCCGCGAGCCTTCGGTCCGTGAATCTCCTTGTGGCGCTTTCCTTTGCTGGCCCTCGCCCTCTCCTTGTTGACCTGATGCGGTCCCTTCTCGCTCGCCCGTCGGAGTTTGCGAAGTCCGCTGTTTGTCCTGAGATGAACGGCTCTGCTTATCGCCCCCAGCCGGCTGTCCGTCCGGGCGCGGCGTTTCCATCCCTGGATTCCGCTCGGACTGGCCGGTGGTCCCCGGCCCACTCTTTTGATCGCGCGGCGACTCGCCCTGGGCACCACTGTTTCCGCTACTTGGTTTGTTCCCCTCGGGTTTTCCGGACTGCTTGCTGTCTGCTTCCTCCGCCGACTTTGACGAGTTGCCTCCCGCGGCCGTCTTCGGTCCATTTCCGCCGGGGTTGTCACACTCGCCGGATCCCTGCTTCTTCTCGGCCGATTGGTTCTGCTCCTTCTGGCCTTGCTGTTTCTGCTCGCTCGGGTGAGGCGAGCCCCGCTGTTGTTGATCCGTTGGTGTCTCGGACTGCGGCGAGCCCGATTCCTTCGTCTGGCCGCGATCCGCCTGATCGGACGGCCGATCCGCGTGTGCCGCGCCCTGCTCGCCCTTTTCCCCCGGCGACTGCGGCCGACTCTCCGGCGATTGGTCACCCGCCTGGCCCGGCCGCGGTTGCGACCGGCTTTCGGCCGGCGATCGCTCGCCCTTCGTGGATTGCTCCTGCGACGCCGGGCTCGCCTTCGGAGATGTACTCGATGGCGGCGACGATGAAGGCGAACGCTCCCGTTCGGCCTGCCCCTTCGCGGCTTGGGCATCTGAAGATGGCTGTCCCTGGTTCGGAGGCTCAGATTCGTTGCCCCGCGATTCTTGTTGGGGCTTTGCGTCCCGGGAGGTTTCCGTCCGGTCGGGAGGAGGTTGCTGCGCGCGCTTGATCGCCTCGGCCGCCCGTTCAAGCGACCTCGCCAAATCGTTCGTCGCGTCTTCTCGGCGTGGCGATTCCGATCCCGCGGGCCGCTCCACATCGGGGGTGCTCGCTTCCTTCTCGGCCTCCGCTCGACTGCCAATCGCTTTCGCCGCCTCGCGAGCCTTCGCCGCGCTCCGCAGGTCCTTTGCCAGTTGCTCCAGTTCCTTCGCAGCGTTCTGCGAGTCCGCCCCCTCCGGCGGCGCGTTGAGCATCTCCTTCGCCGCCTCGGAGGCCGCGGCCATGTCGCCGCTTCTCACCGCTTTCGCGAGGTCCGACTCCGACCCATCCGGGCCCTTCATCTGCCGGAGCGTCTCGTCCACCGCCTCGCGCTGCCGCTCGATCGTCTGCGCCGTCTTCTCCCGCTCCGCCGCGATGTGCTCGAGTTCACGAGCGCCACGCTCCGCGGCCGTTTGCGGGTCCGTTTTCCCGGTCTCAAGCTCCTTGCGGATCTCATCGAGAACTCGCGCGGATTCATCGGCCGGCTTGGGTGCATTCGGCTGAACCGCCGTCCGATCGATCCGCGGGGTCGCCTTGGCGATCTGCGTCAGTTTCTGTTCAACGATCGCCCGAGCCGCTCGTTCCCGTTTCTCTTGCGCAGACCGCCCCGACCAATCCCACGTCGGCACCCACAATCCAATCGCTCCGCTCGCGAGCGCGAGCGCCACGCCAACCGTCCATGGCCTTCCCAGCCGCACCGGCACGGCCCGCCGCGGATCGACCCCGGCGCTGATCGCATCCGCATCTTCCAGGGCAACCGTCGCGAACGCATCCGCGCCGCCCCGGCCCCCCAGCGCCGTCGCCGTGCCCAATCGATCCTTCAGCAGCAGGGCCCTGTCCACAACACCCGCCGCCGCGAGCGGCGTTGCCCGGCGCGCAAACCCGATGACGATCCCCGCCAACCCCCCCACCGCCACTGCACCGCCCAGCAGCCACCACCACGCGACCGGCATCGCCACGATGCGCGACGCGCCCACCGCCACGAGCCCCGCCGCCGCACCCCAGGCGACGCCATGGCCGGCGGCTTTCAGTACCGCGGCTGCCGTCATCCTGCGGCGGGCCGTCCGGACGATTCGAGCGGTTCGGTCCATCACCTTTATTCTACCGTTGAACGGCCGTCCCGTGGCGTTCTGCGATCGCCATCTCGCATCCCGCGGGCATGTTCGGCCGATGAGCTTCCCGTGCCCGCACCCGACCGCCCCATCGCCGACCTTCTCGCCAGACTCGGCGCCGGCGGTTCGCTCTCGGAGCCTGAAACACAGACGCTCTTCAACGCGGTCCTTGTCGGCCACCTCGATCAACCCCAAATCGAGGCCATGCTCCTCGCCATCGCCAAGCGGGGCCCAACCGTCGATGAGCTCGTCGGCGCGGCCAGAGCCCTTCGGTCGCACGCCACGCCCGTCCAGATAACTTCGCGCGGCCGCCCAATCCTCGACACCTGCGGGACCGGCGGCGCACCCAAGCTCTTCAACATCTCCACCATCAGCGCGATCGTCACCGCCGCCGCCGCCAAGGGCCGGGTTCTCGTCGCCAAGCACGGCAATCGCAGCCGTACCGGCCGGGGCTCGGCCGAACTCCTCGAAGCCCTCGGCGTGAACATCAGCGCCAGCCCTGAGGTCCAGGCCCGCTGCCTCAACGAGATCGGCCTGTGTTTCTCCTTCGCCCCAGACCATCACCCAGCCGCCCGCCACGCCGCGGCCGCCCGCAAGGCCCTCGGAATCCCCACCATCTTCAACCTGCTCGGCCCGCTGGCCAATCCGGCGGGCGCGACCTGCCAGGTCATCGGCACCTATTCCCTCGAGAACGCCCGCAAGCTTGCTCTCGCCTCCACCCGGCTTGGCGTTCAGCGGGCCATGGTCATCACCAGCGCCGACGGGCGCGATGAACTCACCACCACCGCTCTCAACTGGATCATCGAGGTCCCCGCTCGCTCCGAAGAGCCCCGCGAACTGGCCGCCGAATCCTTCGGCCTCGCGACCGGAACGGCGGAAAACCTCACCGCCGATTCCCTCCCGGCGTCCGTCGCCCTCGCCCGGGCCATACTCGACCGCTCGCCCGACGCCTCTCCCGCTCGAGACGTCGTGCTGCTCAATGTCGCCGCCGCCCTCATCGTTTCCGGCATCGCGGACACCTGGATGGATGGTCTGAAACGCGCCGAACAAGCTGTCGCTTCGGGTGCCGCCGCGGCCACATTGAGCCGCTGGATCGCCCTCTCCCACAGCTAACCGACACAAGCCGACTGTTTCGCCAGCAGATCGACCCGATCATCCGATACACTGGGCCGCGCTTCGCATTCTGTTGCTACGCTCCGTGCACCCATCCCTGCCCCGAAGGTGGCAAAACCACCACAGGGCGTATACCCGTACCCCGAGGAACACTACCCGCCGTGCTCGACCGTCTCTTTGGACTTCTTTCCATTGACATGGGAATCGACCTCGGAACGTGCAACACGCTTGTTGCCGTTCGCGGGCAGGGAATCGTGTTGAACGAGCCGAGCGTGGTCGCGGTGTGGAAGGGCACCAACCGGGTCGTCCGCAACGGCGAGGCCGTCGGCTGGATGGCCAAGGAGATGCTCGGCAAGACCCCGGGCACCATCACCGCGATCCGCCCGCTCAAGGACGGCGTGATCTCCGACTTCGAGATCACCGAGCAGATGCTCAAGTACTTCATCACCAAGGTCACGGGCCGTAACCGGCTCGTGAAACCCCGGGTGGTGATCGCGATTCCCTCCGGCATCACCGCCGTCGAGAAGCGGGCCGTTTTCGACTCCGCCGAGCGAGCCGGCGCCCGTCGCACCTATCTGATCGAAGAGCCCATCGCCGCCGCCATCGGCGCGGGCCTCCCCTTCGCCGAGCCCACCGCCTCCATGATCGTGGACATCGGCGGCGGCACGACCGAAGTGGCCATCATGTCCCTTGGTGATATCGCCGTCTGTGAGTCCGTCCGCGTCGCGGGCGACGACATGGACGAGGCGATCATCAACCACATGAAGAAGACGTACAACCTGATGATCGGCGAGCAGACCGCCGAGCGCATCAAGATCGACATCGGCTCCGCCTCCCTCGTCGCCGGCGCCGAAGAGAAGACCATGGAAGTCCGCGGGCGCGACATGATCTCCGGCCTGCCCCGCAAGACCGTCGCCACCAGCGAAGAGATCCGCGAGGCCCTCCAGGAGCCCGTGCAGGCCATCACCGAGGCCGTCACACGCACGCTCGAGAAGGCCGAGCCCGAACTCGCCGCGGACCTCGTGGAGAACGGCGTCACGCTCGCCGGCGGCGGCTCCCTCCTCCGCGGCCTGGGAATCCTCATTTCCAACGCCACGGGCCTCCCCGTCAAGGTCGCCGACGACCCGCTCACCTGCGTCGCCCGCGGCACCGCCATCTACCTCGAGCACCTCGAGGAGTGGAAGATCACGCTCGAGAACGACCTCGACGGCTGACAAGCGAACGATGTGGGCTGTCGGCGGCATCAGCGTTTCGTTCGCTGGTCTGCCGCGTTGCCACGTGCCGACCCGTCATGTCCCCCCCGCGCCTCAACATCGCCCTTGTCATTGCGATCCTGGCGGTCGTCTCGCTCCTGCCGCGACCCGTCCTTCGCACGGTCACCTACCTGAATCGGCCCGTCATGTTCCTTCTCTCTCCGGTCCGCCAGACCGCGTGGAGCGCGATCGTCTGGCTCGCCGGCCGCCCGCCGAAAGTCCCCGGCGAGCGCACCACCGTCGACGCCGACACGTGGAACGCGATGCTCCGCGAACTCAACCAGACCAAGCAGCAGGTCGCGGACCTGCAGACGCTCGTTCGCGACCTCTCCCGCGGCGTCGAGCTCAACCCAAATCTCCCCGTCCGCCAGATCGCGGCCCCCGTCATCGGCTTCGGCACCGACATTAACGGCGGCCTGCTCACCGTCCGCGCCGGCACGCGCGACGGCGTGGATGAGAACGCCGTCGTCGTCGTTCGCGGCGTCTATCTCGTCGGCCTCGTCCTTCGCGCCGAGCCGCGGACCTCCATCGTCGTGCCCATCACCGATCCCGCGTTCTCCTCGATGTTCCACGGCCAGCGCAAGTTCCTCGGCGCGGTCATGCTCGACGAGCAGCACGCCGGCCCGACCTGGAAGCTCGACTCCATCGAGAACGGCCGCATGATCGGGCGCGTCTTCTACGACAACGACTCGGACGAGAACTCCGCCCCGCTCACGGGCTCGAGCGATCGCCCGCCCATCCTGCCGGACATGCTCATCCGCCTGCGCGATCCGGCGTGGCCCGCCAGCGCCCAGATGCTCGTCGTCGGCATCATCGAGCGCGTCGAGCCCGGCTCGAACAACCGCCCGATCGTCACCGTCCGGCCGCTCCAGGATCTCGCGCACGTCGGCGAGGTGCTCATCCGCGTGCCCGACCCCGAGGAGAAATCGACCCCGCCGCCCAAGGCCCCGGCCAACAAGGAGAAGCCCCACAGATGAAGTGGCCTCTCCCATTGCTCATCGGCTACCTGCTGCTCGCGCTCGAATCGCCCGTGCGCGAGGCCCTGCACCTCGGCCCGCCCGGCTCCAGCGGCGGATCACCCTCGCTGGTCGTTCCGTTCATCGTCTTCGTCGCCCTGTTCGCTTCCAGCGGCGCGGCGTTGTGGACCGCCCTCCTTCTCGGCCTCGCCACCGACCTCTCCACCCTCCGCGGCCAGGAAGCCCTCGTCATCGTCGGCCCCTACGCCCTCGGCTACCTCGCCATCGCCGGGTTCATCCTCAAGATCCGCCCGCTGGTTGTTCGCAAGAACCCGGTCACCATCGTCGTGCTCTCGGTGCTCGGCGATCTGCTCGGCGCGTTCATCATCGTGTTCATCCTCGGCCTGCGCCGCATGTTCTTCTGGGGATCGTGGGCCGACCCCGCGGGCGAATCGCTCACCACCGACCTCTGGCACCGCATCATCGGCGCGTTCTACACCTCCCTCCCGGCCCTCGGCCTCGGCCTGATCTTTCTGCTCCTCATGCCCTGGTTCGGCTTCAACGAGGCCGCGGGGCGCCGACCGCACGAGCGACACCTCTGATCAGTCGCCATTGATACACTCGCCCCGATGGCGAATCCGCCCCCTCTGGTGCTCTTCGATGACGGCCTCGGCCTGCTTTCGCCGCTCACCGACCTGCGCGCTGCGTTCGACGTCCGCACGGGCGCATTGACGCTGCGCGAGCGCCTGGAACGATCCGGCCAGCGCATCGCCGCATGGATGGCCCCCGAATCGATCGCGCCACTCATCCGCGAGCGCACGAACATCCCGGCCGCTTCGGACCTCCGCACCGAGACTCCGCACCTGTTCCTTAACGGCCGCTGCCCGCTCGTCCCGGCCGAAGTGTTCGCGCTCGCCCCTGATCACGCGATCGTCGAAGAGCGTTCCGGCCACATCATCGCCGCGCACGCAAGCCCGCGCCACGCCGCGGCGGTCGCCCGCTCCGAGACCAATGGTCTCACGATCGCGAAACACGCAGACCCCGCGCTCGTGTCGCGTCCGTGGGACATCCGCGCATTCCGTGATCTCTGCATCGCCCACGACCTCGCCCTGCTCCTCGCCGCCGGTGGCACGGCTCTCCCGAGCCGTGACTTCATCCTCCGCATCGCCCCGACCGCCAAGGCCCACCCCTCCGCCATCTTCGACACCGAACGCGGCCACATCCTCATCGACGAGCACGCCACGATCCGCCCCGGCGCGATCATCGTCGGCCCCGCCTACATCGGCCCGCACACCACGGTCCTCGAACGCTCGCTCATCAAGCCCAACACCGCCATCGGCCCTTGGTGCAAGGTCGCCGGCGAGATCGGCGGCACGATCTTCCAGGGCTACGCCAACAAGGCCCACGAGGGCCACCTCGGCGACTCCTGGGTCGGCGAGTGGGCCAATCTCGGCGCGGGCACGACCAACTCGAATCTTCTGAACACCTACGGAGACGTGATCGCCCGGCCGTTGGCTCGCAAAGGAGCCGACAATCCCTCGACACCTCGACACCTCGACACCTTGACACCCGGCTCCAACGAGCGCACCGGCCAGCAGTTCCTCGGCGCCACCATCGGTGACCACGTCAAGACCGCCATCTGCACCCGCATCATGACCGGCGCGATCATCGGAACGGGCACGATGTTCGCCGCCACAGGCCCACTCAGCGGCACCATCCCGCCCTTCTCCTGGATCACCGACAGCGGAACCAAGTCCTTCGCGATTGACAAGTTCATCGAAGTCGCGAGGGCCGCGATGGCCCGACGCGGCATCAATCCAAGCGCCGCCTACCTCGGTCGGCTGACGATGCTGTGTTCGGGCAGGGCATGACCGATGGGAACCCTCACGCTGCGATGCA
>DASZWV010000030.1:0-27980 GCA_035546115.1 Phycisphaerales bacterium | reverse complement strand
CGTCAGGTTCCCTGCCGCGTACACGCCGCATCGGAGCACATCCAGCCCGACCGAAGACGACGGCGTCGCCAGCACGCTGTACTCCCGGCTCGTCGTCCCCACCGACGCCGCCCCGTACACCCGCACCGATTGCGTCGGATCGTCCGCGAGGTTCCCGTCCGCCTCATCCACGATCGACACCACCACCGTCGCGCGCCCCACCTTCGGCGCCGCGATCACGCCCCCGCTGGTCGTGTCCGATCTCCAGGTCGGGCTCGAGTTCATCACCGCCAGCGCATATTCCACCCCGCTCTGGGCCCCCAGCCCCGCCTCCGACCAGTCCGCCGTCGCGATCGTCGCACGCGCCGCCGACCTCGACACCATCACCGACCCCAGCCCGATCACCAGCACGATCATCGACACCAGAAGCACCATCACATACACCGACCCGCGCCTCGCCGATCCAGAGAGCCCCGAGCGCAAGCTCGGGCGCCGGGCGCGCTCGCCGCTCCGCGGCGCGACTCGATCGCCGCCGACCAGCGCTCCCCAGCGCCCCCACCCCCACAGCGTGTTGGTTCCGTTGGTCCTCATGGTTCAGGGCATCGCCGGCGTGTTCAACAGGGGTGCGCCGCACTGCACCGGTCGCTGGTCGCTTCCAACCGTCATCGTCACCCCCGCCCACGATCGGAAGCCCGTCCCCGTGGACACCCGGTCCACCGCCGACGATGAGCACCGCAGGCACGACAGCGTCACCACCTTCCCCGACGGGCTCGTCACCGTCACCGTGATCTGCTTCAATCCCGTGTCCGTCGCACCGCCCGTCCCCAGCACGGCGCCGACGATGCCCGCCACCCCGCCCAGCAAGCCTCCGAGCAGCCCGGATCCCCCCGATCCCGACGCCGCATTGCCCCCGAAACTCGCGAACGTCGCGTACGACACGCTCGACTGCCACTTCCATCCCTTGGCCGTCAGCGCGGCTCCCGACCGATCCCGCGGCGGCGTCTCCCCGAATCCCGCATAGTCGTCGATGTGCGTCCAGTTCGATCGGTCCGTCGTCGAGATCCCGGCGAACGGCGCGATCGTGTTCGCCGATGGGTCGGCGTACCGCTGCTGGCAGATCTCCGTCATCAGCTCGCGGGCCAGCTGCTGCCCCAGCCGCAGGTCCGTCTGCGTGCGCCGGTCCCTCGCGGCCGCCCCCGCCGCCGCCAATCCCGCCGTGAACATCAGCGCGACCACCACCATCGAGACCACCGCCTCGATGAGCGTGAACCCGCGATGTCTCACGCTCGTCGCGTTCATGGCTCCACCAGCGTCGTGATCGTCCCCGTCAGGATGAACTTCATGTCCTGCGTGTCGTTGGGCGTGGACCAGCTGTATGAGCTGTTGCTCGTCATGTAGTGCGTGTTGTACGGCTGGTTCGCCCCGCCCTCGACCCGGTAGACCTTCGTGTCGCCGTCCGTTGAATCCACGACGATGCACACCCCCGCCGTCGGCGAGAGTCCCGCAACCGGCCCGATCGCATACTCGACCCACCCCGCCGTGAGCGGCACGCTTCCCGAGGCGAACGTCGTGGACGCCAGCACGGTCGTCGACGGCATGAGCGACGCATCGGCCGCGAACACGCTCAACCTCACCAGCTTGGGCGTTCCCGTCGTTTGCGAGAGGAACAGCTTGATCCTCGTGATTTTCCACGAGGAGGCATTGGCCGGCATCGGCGGACGGACGTACTGCGCCTGGAAGTGTCCGGTATCCACCTTGTCCGATTTCAGTGTCGACCCCGCCGGGGTGTCGCACGACATCAGCACCGTCTCCGCTCCCTCAACCGGCGTCGCCGGCTTGCGGTCCGCCGTGATGAGGCTCAACGACTGCACGCTCTGGATCACCGGCACCGGCGCCGCCCCCTGGTACGACCGCAGCAGCGCCGACCCCGGCTTGTTCCACGTGTACTCGATCTCCTCCGGATACCCGTCCCCATCCCGGTCCGGCACCGTGAAGTAGATGTCGTTCGGGCTCGTCGAATAGATCTGCGTCGCCACCGACAGTTCCGCCCCGAGCTGCGACATGGGCCCGGCCGCCTGCAGCGCCTGTGCCCCGGAGTCCGACGCCGTCTCCACCGCGCTGGTCGTCACCATCAGCGCGCCCCCCATCGCGAGCATCAGGATCGCCGAGATCCCCAGCGCGAGCGCCACCTCCATCAGCGTGAAGCCCCGCCGCCCGGTTGTCTCACGGCGTCGCGACATTGATCGCTCCCGAAAGGTGGTCCACCGTCACCGTCCGCGTGTGGTCCCCCGACCGCAGCCTGATCGTCGCGCTCCGGTCCGGCTGCCCGTACCCGTCGAACTTCAGCAGCGTCAGGCTCGCCCCGCTCCCATCCACGGCCGAGACCATCCTCGTGAAGAACGGATCCGTGTTCAGCATCACAGTCATCCTCGCGCTCCCGCTCGTCATCGTCGCCTGCTCCGGAAGCTGGTACCCATCCGCCGACGCGTTGAACCGCACCTGCTGGAACACCCCCGTCGCCCTCGCGTTCGCCTGCGCCAGCGCCAGGTCCGCCGCCAGCCGCCTGGCCGACATGTCCACCCGATACCTCGCCAGCGACCTCGCGTACCGCGGCATCGCGATCCCCGCCCCGATCGCGATGATCACCAGAACGATCGTCACCTCCAGCAGCGTGAACCCACGCCCCCCAAAAGCGCGATCCGCCCGGCGGCACGCTTCACGCGCGGCGCTCGGGCGGATGGTGGATTCCTTGTGCATCACGCCGCTGCTCCAAAGACGGGGCGGCCGTCCATGCCCTCGCGGCCCGAGTCAGCAGATGATTCAATACCCGTTGTACTTGTTCCCAGCCACATCCTTCTCGGTGTCCGCACAGTTCGCCTGGATCACGCCCGTCGAGGCCGTGTACAGCCAGCCGCCCGCGGCCGCGCCCGGCGTGCCCGTCGTCAGGATGGTCTGGCTGCCCTTGTACGTCCCCACCGGCAGCTTCGGGATGCTCTGCAGATACGGCCCGTAGATGTGCGTCGAGTCCTTGCTCGCCTGCCCGGCGCCCGTCCCCGAGTCGGTGTACTGCGTCAGCTGCGTCACGATGTCCGTCGCCGACGGGAAGTTACCCCCGTGCTCGGCCGCGTACAGGTCGATCGCCTTCCGCAGCACCGCCAGGTCGCCCGTCAGCGCGCTGTCGCCCGCGCCCGCGGCGCCGCGGCTCATGCGCGGGATCGCGATCGCCGCGATGATCCCGATAATCACCACCACGATCACAAGCTCGATGAGGCTGAACCCGGAACGAATGCGGCGAGAAGCGTGCATGCGATGCTCCTGAATGCGAGTCTTTCAAAGCGGGGCGTCGTGCCCTCGTCCATCCTCCCTCATCGCCCAACCTCGGGCGCGAGTTGATCTCTCCCGTCACACCGGGCGAAAAACGCGGGTCTTTCCTTGCCCGATATCGGACCTCACCGCTTGCTCCCTCGCGCAGGCTTGGCCGCCCCCGCCTCCACCGGTTCCGGCGCCTGCCCGTCCCAGAGCGCGAGCTCCTCCGTCACCTCCCCCGCCGGCCCGCCCAGCGTCACCGCCGCGGGGACGCCCTTCTGCGAGGCCTTGATCGACTTCACCGTGTACCCCTCGACCTGGTCACCCACCTTCACGAGCTTTCCGTTGACCACCGCGACCATCTGCCCCCCGCTTGCCCCGCCGACCACCGAGCTCAGCGTGAACTTCGGGGCCTCCGGCTTGGCCCCGACCCCCAGCGTCGGCGTGCTCTCGGCCTTCTCCGCCGGTTTCGGCGCATCGATGTGCCACGCCGCAGGAATCATCATCGCATCCCGCTCATCGCTGCTCCCCCACGCCGGAAGGCGATCCCTCAGCCCCGCCAGCCGCGTGCTCACGCTCACCTCCGCGACCGCCGGCGGTGCGACCGGCGCCGGCGCCGCTCCGGCGTGCTCCGGCCCCGGCGTCGTCGCCGCGGCGGCCGCCTGCGGGCCCGCATATCCCAGCACGAACCTGTCCACGCAGAACGCGGTGCCGGCCAAGCCGAGCATCGCGAACGCGACGATGCGTTGTGTGTGCCTCTTCACAAGCTCGAATAGGCAAAGCCGGGCGCGAACATGCCAGCGAAATCTCAGGGCGTTTTCGCCCCGCCGCCCGCGGAGGCCCCCGAGGCCCCCGACCCCGCACGAACCGCGCCCTTGTCAGGTTCCGCATACCACGAAAGGTCCAGCTTCAGCTCGCCCTCCGGGGGCTTGGGCCCCGCCGCGGGAACCCCGGAGATCTTCATCCCCGTCACCGCGGTGTCCCGGAAGTTCGCCCGCAGCTCGCGCACGAACTCTGTCGCACGCGTGTACGTCGCCGTGCCCGAGATCCTGATCGGGATCACCGCCGCACGCACATCGCTCGTGTCCGCCGCCTGCGACGAGATCTGCGTGATCGTCACCCCGTTCCGCTGCGCAGCGCTCGCCAGCTGCTCCAGCCGCACGTTCGCCGCGTTCGCCGACTCCAGCCGCACGGCCCGCTCCGCCTCCTCCCGCATCCTCGCCACCTTGCTCGACATCTCCGCCGACTGGCTCGCGAGCTTCTCGGCCGTGTCGCGCCGCTCCTCCACCAGCGACGCCAGCTCCCGCGCCGTCGGCTCGCGGCTCAGCAGGTGCGGCGCCGCCGCCACCCCGCCCGCCAGCGCCGTGATCCCGAGCGTCGCCAGCACGAACAGCACGTCCGTCCGCCATGTCGCCGGTGTCCTCAGGTTCACTTGGAGCCTCCCTCGCCCGAGGCGGTGGTGATCCGGTCCCCCGGAACGACGATCTCGATGTCGAAGTGCGTCGCCATCGCTCCGCCGATCGGCTGCGGACGGGTCTCCTTCACCGCCACACGCTCCGCGAAGTCCAGCCGCTCCAGCCTCCGCACGAACTTCAGCGCCCCGATCGGGCTCGACGCGAAGCCCGTGAGCCTGATCGTGTACACCTCGCGCATCGGACCGGCCCTCGCCGGCCCCGCCGGCGCCGGTCCCGAAGCCCCGCCCGGCTTCTTCGCCGGCTGGATCTCTTCCTTGCCGGTCACGAGCTGGAACCCCTCCAGCGCGATGTCCGTCGACGCGACGCGGTAGGTGTGCCCCCAGGCCGTCCACCAGTCCACCGTCTCCGACCGGCACCGCGACACCGCCTCCATGACCAGCGACCAGTCCGGGTGGTCGCCCACGAACCTCGACGTCTTGAGCACCGTCGTCAGCCGTGCAAACTCCCCCCGGTTCTTGTCGATGTCCGCCTGCCACTTCGTGATCTGCGAATCCAGCCGCGTGAGCGTGCTCTCCTGCGCCGTCGTCACGCTCGCGTGCGCCGGCAGCATCACCAGCCCCGCGACCACCGCCATCCCCGCGCTGTACGTGCGCAGGAACTTCACCCACGCCCGCCGGCGCCGCCTCGTCATCTGCTTGACCAGCCGCTCACGCGGCACCAGGTTCACCGGCCTCATCGCGCACCTCCGCCGGTTCCGTGCAGCGCCAGCCCGAGGGCCAGCACCGATCCCGGTCCGAGAAGCTCCGCATCGATCCCGGCCGCCGGACACAGCGCATCGGCCCGCGCCACCAGCGTCTCCAGCCCCGCCCGAGACCCGATCCGCCCCGACAGTCCGGGAATATCCGCCCCCGGCCCCACCAGCAGCAGCCTCCCCACCCCACCCCCCGCATCGAACCGCCTCGACGCGTAGTTCAGGCTCGCCAGCAGCTCGTTCGCCAGCGCATCCCCGTGCGCCCCGACCATCGCCCGCGACTCGCCCGCCTCGTCCGTGTCGTCCTCCCGCGCCGGCCGGCACCCGTACGTCCGCAGGATGTACTCCGTGACCTCCTCATCGCTCGACAGCTGGTTCGCGATCCCCGACGCCAGCAGCCTCAGGCCGCCCTCCGCCAGCGTCCGCTCGTACACCACGGACCCGCCCGCCACGATCAGGATCTCCGCCGCCTCGTGCCCGATGTTCAGGATCGCCGTCATCGACGGCGCCGCCGCCAGCATCCCCGCGCACGCGCGCGCCAGCGCCGTCGGCGTCGCATCGATCGCCAGAACGTCCAGCCCGCCCCCGGCCTCCGGCTCCAGGCAGTCCAGGAGCGCCGTCGCATCCGCGTGCGCGCACCCGATCGCCAGAACGCTCGTCCCCCCGCCGCGCCCCGACGCCCCCGGGCCCGTCGGAAGCTCCCACCATTCCACCTCGATGTCCTTCTGGTCCTTCTTCGCCGTGCGCGCCAGCTCCTGCCGCGCGATCACATCCAGCGGCGCACCCGACGACCGCGGCGGCAGCTCCAGCACGCCCGAGAGCATCTTCCCCATCGGCACGCACGCCACCACCCTGTCGCCCACGAACCCCTGCCGCCTCAGCGCGCCCATCGCACGCGACATCTCCTGCGCCGTCAACTCCCCGCCCGGCGTCGGCCTCCCGATGCACGCCGCGGCCCCGATGTGCGCCCCCCTCCGGCCGCCGATCACCTGCACGGCCCGCACCTCGCGCCATCCCACATCCAGCCCGATCGGCGACCACGAACTCTTGAACAGGCTGCTCATGCGCCACCTCCGCCCGCGCCCGTGGCGCTGGTCAGATCGAACAACGGCAGGAACATGCTGACGGCCACGAAGCCGATCAGCACGCCGAGCACGATCAGGATCAGCGGCTCGACGATCGACGACAGGCTCTTGAGAATGATCTCGTTGTCCTCATCCATGAACTCCGCCAGCGACAGCATCACCGGCCCGATCTGCCCCGACTTCTCCCCGGACCGGATCGCCTCCACGATCGACGGCTCCACCAGCGCCGAGCCCTCCAGCGCGCTCGAGACGCTCTCGCCCCGCTCCACCCGGCTCTCCACCGACGCCAGCAGCTCCTCGTACACCGGGCTCCCCGCCGACTCCCGCGCCAGCGACAGCGCCTCCAGCAGCGGCACCCTGCCGTCCACCAGCACACCCATCACCCGCAGGATCCGGGCCGTCGCGAACGACCGGAAGAGCTTGCCCACCTGCGGCGCCGACACCGCGAACCTCGCCAGCGCCCTCCTCCCCGCGGCGCTCACCGCCCAGAACCGCCCACCGACCGCCAGCCCCGCGATCCCCGGAACAACCACATACCACCAGTCGCGCAGGAAGTTCGACAGATCGATCAGGAACTGCGTCGTCGGCGGCAGCGCCGCCCCCAGCGTGTGGAACAGGTCCTCGAACCGCGGCAGCACGAAGAACAGCATCACGCACAGCACGCTCAGCGCCACCGTCACCAGCAGGCACGGATACACCATCGCCCCCGCGATCATCGACCGCACCTTCACCTGCTGGCGAGCCAGCTGGCTCGACCGCCTGAGCATCGCCTCCAGAATGCCCCCCGACTCCCCCGCCGCGATCAGGCTCCGCGCCACCGGGTCGAAGTACTCCGGGTGCAGCTCCAGCGCGCTCGACAGCGCCGAGCCCTGCTCGATCCGCGCGCGGATGTCCCCCACCGCGCCCTTCCAGTGCCCCGCGGGAATCTGCCGCTCCAGCGACCCGATCGCCTCCACGATCGGCGTCCCGGTCGACACCAGGATCGAGAGCTGCCGCACGAACCCCGCCATCGCCTTGAGCCGGTTCGTCCGGCCGCCGGCGCCCCGCGCGCCCTTGCCCGCCGACTCGCGTCCCCCCCCCTGCGCGCGCCTGATCTCCGTCGCGAACAACCCTTGCTTGCGCAGCGCCTCGCCCGCCTCCGCCGGCGTCGCCGCCTCGATGGCGTCCGTGACGACCTTCCCCGCCTTGTCGTAGGCCTGGTACGTGAACTTCATGCGGCCTCCTTCCGGGCCGGCGCCTCACGCGCCTCGGGCCCAATGGCCTCTTCCGAGTCGTCCTGCGTCACGCGCAGCACCTCCTCCAGCGACGTCTTGCCCTCCAGCGCCAGCAGCACGCCCTCCTGCCTCAGCGACAGGTACCCGCTGTTCTGCAGGCGCTCACGCAGCTCGTGCGTCGGCGCGCCGTGGTGGATCATCCGCCGCAGCTCCGGCGTCACCTCCATCACCTCGTACACCCCGCACCGGCCGCGGAACCCCGAGTCGTGGCACTGCCGGCACCCGCCGCCCTTGCGGAACGGTCGCCCCGCGTGGTCCTCCAGCCCCGCGTCGTGCAGCACCTGCTCCGACGGGTAGTACTTCGTCGCGCACGACGGGCAGATCGTCCGCGCCAGCCGCTGCGCCACCGCCCCGTTGAGCGCCGACGACAGCAGGTACGGCTCGATCCCCATGTCCACCAGCCGCGCCACCGACCCCGGCGCATCGTTCGTGTGCAGCGTCGCCAGCACCAGGTGCCCCGTGAGCGCCGCCTGCACCGCCACCCGCGCCGTGTCGTGGTCGCGGATCTCACCCACCATGATGATGTCCGGGTCCTGCCGCAGGATCTCCCGCAGCGCCCGCGCGAACGTCAGCCCGATCTGCTCGCTCACCTGGATCTGGTTCACCAGGTCCAGCTGATACTCCACGGGGTCCTCCACCGTCAGGATGTTCACCTCCGGAGACCTCAGCAGGTCCAGCGCCGAGTACAGCGTCGTCGTCTTGCCCGAGCCCGTCGGCCCCGTCACCAGCGCCAGCCCGTGCTCGCACTCCAGCACCCGCTTGAACGTCTGCAGGGCCTCGATCCGGAAGCCCAGGTCCTCCATCCGCACCCGCAGATTGCGCTTGTCCAGGATGCGCACCACGATCTTCTCCCCCAGCAGCGTCGGCATGCTCGACACGCGCAGGTCCACCTCCGCACCGTCCGCAACGATCCGCACGCGCCCGCCCTGAGGCAGCCGCTTCTCCGCGATGTCCATCTTCCCGATCACCTTGATCCGGCTCACCACCGCCGCGTGCATCCCCGGCGGCGGACGCATCAGGTCGCGCATCACCCCGTCCTTGCGGTACCGCACCCGCGTCCCCTTCTTGTCCGGCTCGATGTGGATGTCGCTCGCCCGCTCCTTCACCGCCGTCAACAGCGCCACGTTCACCAGGTTGATGATCGGCGAGCCCGCCACCATCTTGTCGATGTCCGCGGCCGGGCCGTCGTCCACGCTCTCCCGCTCGACCACCTCCACGTCCTGCTCCGCGAGCTGCGTCAGGAACGCGTCGATGTCCACGTTGTCCCCGGAGTACTTCTTCACGAACTCCAGGATGTTCGACTCCAGCGCCAGCACCGGCCGGATCTTCAGCCCCGTGATCTGCCGCAGCCGGTCGATCGCCGGGAGCGACTGCGGCTCGCCCATCGCGACCGTCAAGGTGTCGTGCACCTTGAACATCGGGATCACCTTCAGCCGCTGCGCCTCCTCCACGCCCACCAGCTTCAGCAGCGGCGGGTCCACCAGGCCGTGCCGCAGGATGCACCCCGGCACCCCCAGCGTCTGCGCCAGCGCACGCACCAGCGTGTTCGACGAGATCACCCCCTGCTCGATCAGCATCTCGCCGATCAGCCGCCCCCCGCTCCCCATCGTCTTCTGCTGCTTGAGCGCGCTGTCCAGCTGCTCCTTGGTGATCGCGCCCGCGGCCACCAGCGCCTCGCCCACCCGCAGCCGCTTCGGCGAGAACGACGGCACCGCGCCGCCGCCCCCCGGCGCGCCGCCCGCATCGCCCGCCGGCCTCGACGGCGCGGGCGCAGCGCCACGGGCGGCCGAGCCGCCCGCGCCGCCTTGGGTTGACGCAGGGGTTGGGTTCTTCTCTTTGCTCAAAGGAAGCTTCGCACCGCCGAGTTCACGTCCTGGTAATGCTCGAAGAATCTCGACAGGTCCGTCAGGTCGAGCACCTCACGCACCGTCTCGTTCGCCCCGCACAATCGCAGCGCCTGCCCCGAATCCGCCAGACGCTCCGTCGCATCCAGCAGCACCTCCAGCGCCTTGGAGTCCACGTACGCGATCTCCGAAGCGTCCACGACAAACCGCCCGAGGCTCGTCCCCAGGACCTCCCTCAGCCGCCCCTCGAACTGCTCCGAATCCGCCCCCGCCAGCGCCCCCTGCGGCTTGAGCACCGTCACCGCGCCTTGTCGTTGCTCAAGAATCTCCATGGTTTCTCACTCGGCACTCGGCACTCAGCACTCGGCACTTCCCCTCACGCCGCCTTCGCCGGAAGCGTCATCGTGAACGTGCTCCCCTTGTCGATCGCCGACTTCAGCGAGATGTCCCCGCCGTGCAGCCGCACCACCTCGCGCGCGATCGCCAGCCCCAGCCCCGTCCCCGTCACCCCCGCGATCCGCTTGTCCTGCGCCCGGTAGAACTTCTCGAACACCAGCGTCTGCTCCTCGTCCTTGATCCCGATCCCGTTGTCCACCACGTCCACCACGAACATCTTCTCGTCGCTGCTCGGCGCCGCACGCACGATCACCTCGCCCCCCGCCGGCGTGTACTTGATCGCGTTGCCCACCAGGTTGTGCAGCGCCATCACGATCTTGTCGCGATCACCCTTCATCTGCGGCCACTTCGGCGGCATGTCGAAGCGCAGCTTGATCACCTTCTGGCGGGCCTGCTCCGCGAAGTCCGCCCTGAGCGCCTCGAACACCGGCTCCAGCCGCACGTCCCCCTGCTGCAGCTTGATCGAGCCCGACTCGATCTGCGCCACCGAGAGCATGTCCCCCACCATCCGCTCCAGCCGCCGCGCCTCCTGGCTCACAACGTTCATCGCCTGCGTCCGCTTCTGCACGTCCTGGTCCGGCTCCTCCAGCAGGCTGTCGATGTACAGCCGCATGTTCGTCAGCGGCGTCCGCAGCTCGTGCGTCGCGCTCGCCACGAACGAGTGCCGCGCCTCCTCCGCCACCCGCTGCTGCGTGATGTCCTCGATCACCACCACCGCGCTCGCCGCATCCTCCTTCCGCACCGGACGCAGCGAGTACCGGAACACGCTCCCCGCGCCCCCGATCGACTCCTTGTCCCCGTCCACCTCCACCACCGTCCGCCCGCGACCCGTCCCCGCCGCCAGCGACTTGAGCGCCTCGAGCACCTTCTGGTCCGTCACGTACTGCGAGACGTCGCGCCCCACCATCTCCTCGCGCTTCCCGCGCAGAAAGTTCGCCGCCGCCCCGTTCACGTACTTCACCCGCAGCTTGTCGTCCACGAGCATCAGCCCCTGCCACATCGCATCGCACAGCCCGAACAGATCGCTGTCGCGCCCGCGCCGGTCCCCGAGCTTCTGCTCCACGCTCGCCCGCGCCTGCCGCGCCAGCATGTCCGCTCGCTCGCTCAGAAACCGATTCCACGCCTCCGCCTCCGCCCCGAGCGACGGCGCCACCGCCAGCACCCGCGGATCCGCCTCCCCAGCGCCCATCGCGGCCAAGGATTCCCGGATCACCCGCATCCCTCGCACCCGCTGGTTCACGCCGATCCCGAACGCGATGAGGCCCGCCACGCCGCCCAGCGCCATCCCCCCGATCCCCGCCTGCATCCGCCAGTCGTTGAGCGGGCTGGCCGTCGCCCCATCCTCGATCTCCATGACCGCCGCGCCCAGCCGCGGCACCTCGAACGGCTCGACGATCTTCAATCGCCCATCCGCCAGGTGCTGCACGCATCGGACCGCATCCCTCGCGCCCGCCGGCCACTTCTCGGGCAGCGTCGCCGACTTCGCCGTCCCGTTCGAATCCGCGAGCACCGGGCCGTTCACATCGCCCGCGACGATCCTGATCGCCCGGAACTTGTGCTCATCGACCGCCGTGGACACCAGCGCCCGCAATCGCGACAACTCTCCATCCGCGATCATCTGCCCCGCCGACACGCTCAGAAAGCTCGCCGACGCCCTCAGCGTTTGTGCCCGCGATTCCCGCCGGTCCTGCGTCTCCGTACGAACCATCCACCATCCGCCCCCCGCGCACGCCGCGCCCACGACGAACACCGCCACCAGCCCGGGCAACGCCACAAGCGATCTGTGCCGCTTGAGCATGGGCAAGGAATGGGGCTCGTTCTGTGTGTGCGCCATGTCCACGCGGAATCCCTCCGGTCCGCATCCATCATCGGGTCTCTCCGAAGGTCCATTAAGTGCGGCACGCGCGAGAACCGCCGACCGACCCCTTTTGTCCGGTCGATCCGACCCCCGCCACGCCCCGCGCCCGCCGAACGTCCGGTAACTGCGCCCTTCATCCATCCACCCACCCCGCAAGGTCGGAATAACCTTGCCCCGTTCCCTCGACCACCACCATCCTTATGAAACCCCTCGTCGGCATCATCATGGGCTCGCGCTCCGACTTCGAGACGATGCGGCACGCCGCCGACGTGCTCCAATCCCTCGGCGTCCCCCACGAGGTCAAGGTCGTCTCCGCCCACCGCACGCCCGACCTCCTCTTCAAGTACGCCTCCACCGCCGAGTCCCGCGGCCTGGCCGTCATCATCGCCGGCGCCGGCGGCGCGGCCCACCTCCCCGGCATGTGCGCCAGCAAGACCACCCTCCCGGTCCTCGGCGTCCCCGTCGAATCCAAGGCCCTCAAGGGCCTCGACTCGCTCCTCTCCATCGCCCAGATGCCCGCCGGCATCCCCGTCGGTACCCTCGCCATCGGCAAGCCCGGCGCGATCAACGCGGCCCTTCTCGCCGCGGCCATCATCGCCCCGCGCCTCCCGAAAGTCGCCGCCGCCCTCAAAGCCCACCGCGCTGCGCAAACAAAGAGAGTCCTGAGCGATCCCGATCCGCGCAAGCCCGTGCCATCCCCCAAGAAGCGAGGCCGCCGATGATCATCGGCATCCTCGGCGGCGGCCAGCTCGGCCGCATGCTGGCCCTCGCCGGCATCCCGCTCGGCATGCGCTTCCGCTTCCTCGACCCCGGCCCCGACTGCCCATCGCGCCATCTCGGAGAGTTCATCCAGGCCCAATACGACGACGAGCACGCCCTCGATCGCTTCGTCAAAGGCGTGGACGTCGTCACCTACGAGTTCGAAAACGTCCCCGCCAAGGCCGCCCGCTGGCTCACCGACCACCTCCCCGTCTTTCCGCCAGAAGGCGCCCTCGCCACAGCGCAGGATCGCCTCGCCGAAAAGTCCCTCTTCACACAACTCGGCATCGCGACGCCGCCCCACCGTCCGGTCGACACGCTCGACGACCTCCTCGCCGCGGCGGATGCGCTCGGCATCCCCTGCATCCTCAAGACCCGCCGCATGGGCTACGACGGCAAGGGCCAGTTCGTCATCCGCTCCGACGACGACGTCCTCAAAGCCTGGAACACCATCGGCCGCGGTCGAGGCGATCGCGCCGACCTCATCCTCGAAGCCTTCATCCCCTTCCAGCGCGAACTCTCCATGATCGGCGTCCGCGCCCGCGACGGCGCAACCGCCTTCTACCCGCCGATTGAAAACGTCCACGCAAACGGCATCCTCGCCCGCAGCACCGCCCCCGCCCCACACTGCGACGCCAACACGCGACAGGCCCTCGAACACGCCGTCGGCGCGATCATGCAGAGACTCGACTACGTCGGTGTCCTCACCGTCGAGTTCTTCGATCTCGGCAACGGACAAATCCTCGCCAACGAGATGGCCCCTCGCGTGCACAACTCCGGCCACTGGACCATCGAGGGAGCCGACTGCTCGCAGTTCGAGAACCACCTCCGCGCCGTCGCCGGCCTCCCCCTCGGCTCAACCACCGCCCGCGGCCAATCCATCATGCTCAACATCATCGGCGCCCAGCCCGACACCACGCGCCTCCTCTCCCTTCCCGGCACACACCTCCACATGTACGGCAAATCCCCGCGCCCCGGCCGCAAGCTCGGCCACATCACCGTGTGTGACAACCCAAAGACCGCCGAATCCGCCGCGGCCCTCCTTCACAACTGCTGATCCCCTCCGCGAACCCCCTCTCCGCCCCCGCGCACCCCTGCGTGCTGCCTTTCCCTACGCCGCCAAACGCGTCCTCAACACCCGCAGCAGCGTCTCCGCCTGCATGTACCCCGCCGGCGGCCGGAAATACACCTCCGCCATCTCCTCACCCTTCTTCGGCTCCAGCACCGTGAGCCCAAACTCCTGCACCGCGCCCCGCACCGCCTTCTCCGGTCCGATCTTCAACTTCAGCGCCACCGCCGCGGCGTCCTTCGGCCGCGCCCGCAACAGCACGTCCGGCCCGCGAATCGCGATCGACCGCACCATCAGTGCGCTCGCCGCCACCCGCAGCGACGCCAGCTCCAGCAGCCGCACCGTCGCCGCCGGCAGCGGCCCGCCATACGCCTGCTTCAACTCCGTCTCGATCTTCGCGAGGTCCTCCTGCGAAGACGCCACCGCCATGCGCCGATACGCCTCCATGCGGCGAGTGTCGCTCGGGATGTACCGCTTGGGGATCATCCCGCTCACGCCGATCTCGATGCTCGTCTCGCTCACCTGCTGCGTCGGCTCGCTCCGCAGCTCGCGCACCGCCTTCTCCAGCAGCTGGCAATACATCTCGTAGCCCACGGCCGCGATGTGCCCGCTCTGCTCCGGCCCCAGGATGTTCCCCGCCCCTCGGATCTCCAGGTCGCGCATTGCGATCTTGAAGCCCGCCCCGAGCATGCTGAACTCCTCGATCGCCTTCAGCCGCTTCACCGCCTTCTCCGCCACCGTCCGGTCCGGCGGCAGGAGCATGTAGCAGTACGCCCGGTGCTTGTACCGCCCGACCCGCCCGCGAAGCTGGTGCAGGTCCGCCAGCCCGAACTTGTCGGCGTCGTTGATGAACATCGTGTTTGCCGTTGGGATGTCGATCCCGCTCTCGATGATCGTCGTGCTCACCAGGATGTCCGCATCCCGCCGCATGAACCTCATCATCACGTCCTCGAGCTCCCCGTCGGGCATCTGCCCGTGCCCGACGACGATCCGCGCATCCGGCGCCAGCTTCTGAATGTCGTCCGCCACACTCGTGATGTTGTACACCCGGTTGTGCACGAAGAACACCTGCCCATCCCGCGCCAGCTCGCGCGCGATCGCCTGCTCGATCCGCCTCGCGTTGTACGGGATCACCTCCGTCACCACCGCCCGCCGATCCATCGGCGCCTGCGCCAGCGAAGAAATGTCCCGCAGCCCCAGCATCGACAGGTGCAGCGTCCTCGGGATCGGAGTCGCGCTCAGCGTCAGCACATCCACCGTCATCCGCAGGCTCAGCAGCCTCTCCTTGTGCTCCACCCCGAACCGCTGCTCCTCGTCGATCACCACCAGCCCCAGGTCCGCGAAGTGCACATCCTTCGAGAGCAGCCGGTGCGTGCCGACGATGATGTCCACCTGCCCCTTGCGCAGGTCCGCCAGCACCTTGTTCACCTCCTGGTTCGTCTTGAACCGCGACACGCTCTCGATCCGGAACGGATAGTCCGCGAACCGGCTCCTGAACGTCCGCTCGTGCTGCTCCGCCAGCACCGTCGTCGGCACCAGCACCGCCACCTGCTTGCCATACTCCACCGCCTTGAACGCGGCCCGCATCGCCACCTCGGTCTTGCCATACCCCACATCCCCGCACAGCAGCCGGTCCATCGGCCGCTCGCTCTGCATGTCCTTCTTGATCTCCGCGATCGCCGCGAGCTGGTCCTCCGTCGGCTCGAACGGAAACTCCGCCTCGAACTCCTTCTGCCACGTCGTGTCCCCCGGATACCGCACGCCCGGCACGCTCTCCCGCGCCGCCCGGATCCGCAGCATCTCACCCGCGAGGTCCTTCACGCTCTCGGCCACGGCCTCCTTCTGCTTCCGCCACCGCTGCCCGCCGATCGACGAGAGCGTCGGCTTCCCCTTGAACCCGCCGATGTACTTCTGCACCTGGTCGATCTTTGTCGCCGGCACGTACAGCTGCGAGGACCCCGCGAACTCCAGGTGCAGGTACTCCTCCAACCCTTCGTCCGGGTCTTCGTGGCTCGGGCCTCCGGCCCGAGTGCCTTTCTTCTTCGCCTGCCGATCCCCCGGCAACACCACCGGCCCTTCCCGCTTGACCTCCCGCGGCCGCATCACCGTCAATCCGTGGAACAACGCGATCCCGTGCTCCTTGTGCACCACGTAGTCCCCCGGCGCAAAGTCGAGGAACGTGTCCATCGCCCGCGCCCCGCGGATCCGCGCCGCCTCGCCGCGCTTCCCGCCAAACCGCCGGCGCGTCTCGAAGCGGTGCAGCAGCTCGTGATACGCCACGACGTGCAGCGCGCCCTTGTCCTCGAGCCCCCACACGAATCCCCGGTGCACATACGCGCTCGTCGCCTCGATCCGCCCCCGCGCCTCCGGCGCATGCTCGCCGACCAGCTCCCCGAACCGCGACAACTCACCCGCGTTCTCGCAGAACACCGCCACGCGGCCCTCCCCCGCCGCGATCCTCGCGAGTTCCTTCACGCCCTCCGCCGTCTCCCGCGGCAGCTCCCCCAGCGCCCGCACCGGCAGCTCAACCTCCACATCCCCCGTCGCCTTCGCCCCGGAGAACTGCGACGTCTCGAGGTACCCGCCTCCCTTTCCGCTCTGCTCCTGCAATCGCTTCAAGACCGCCGGCGGCCCGTAGATCCGCGTGTCCGTCAACCGCTCGAAATACCCGCGAGCCTGCTCCGTCACCTCCAGCGGCTCGTGCAACACCACCACCGCATCCCGCGGCCAGTATTCCATGAACGGGCACGACTCCGCCCCGCCCGTCGTGTCGATGGTGGTGGTATTGGTGGGCACTGGCAGCTTGCTGCCAGTGGTGCGCGCGGGGGCCTCCCCACGACCGGCCCCCCCCGAGCCGTTCCCGAAGATCCTGTCCAGCGAAGCACCCACCAGCTCCACCGACTCCACCGCCCGATCCGACCCCATCGTGTCCAGATCGATCTCCGTGATCTTCTCGACCTCATCCCCGAAGAAATCGAACCGCACCGGCACTCCCCCACCGCTCTCCGCCGCGCTCCCAAGGGACGACCCCGGCGGAAACACATCCAGAATCCCGCCGCGCGCCGCGAACTGCCCCGGCTCCTCGATCGCCTCCACGCGCTCGTACCCGGCGTTCCCCAGCCACCGGACCAGATCCCCCGGCTCAAGACGATCCCGCACGCGCACAGTCCGAGCCAGCGCATCCAGGCTCCTCGCCCCCGGCACCGGCTGCATGAGCGACTGAATAGGACAAACAACAACCCTGCCACTCGAAGCCTCGATGCCTGGTTGTCTTGCCGCCTTCTCAACCAGCCCACGCACCACCGCCAGCCGCTCCGCGAACAGCTCCAGGCTCACCCCCGTCTCCCCGGGCAGCACCTCGAGCGCCGGCATCCGCAACGCATCCACGCCCGCCGCGCTCAGCTCATCCACCGTCTCATCCGCCTCATCCAGGTGCGCCACCACGTAGAACACCACGCGCCCCGAGAGCCGCGCCATCGCCCCCGCAAAGAACGAGCTCGAAGACCCCTGCGACCCGCGCACCAGCACCCGCTTGCCCGCGAGCGCCCGCCGCGAGGCCTCCTTCACCTGCATCTGCTCCGACATGAACCGAATCAGGTCCAAGGCATCCGCTCCGAACTGAGCGCGCAGGCGCTGGCCCGGCCGATGACACATCGCCCGGGTCGGTCGCACGCTCTACGGCGTCATGCTATCCCCGCCTTCCTCTGTGCCCTTTGTGTTGCCTTTGTGACCTCTGTGGACAGGCCTTCGGTCTTGAAGGTCGCCTACTCCACCGTCACCAGCTTCCGAATCCGCTCGATCGTCCGCGGCCCGATCCCCTTCACCGCATCCAGGTCCTCAACCCGCTTGAACAGCCCCTTCGCCGCGCGGTAGTCGATGATCCGTTTGGCCAGCGCCGGCCCGATCCCCGGGAGCAACTCCAACTCCGCGGCCGACGCCGTGTTCACGTTGATCAGCCTGCCGATCGGCGCGGCCGCGCCCGTCCCCGCATCCTTCTTCGGCGCGCCCGCAACCGCGCCGCCCGCATCGCTCTTCGGCGCCGCCGCAACCGCCTCCGCCCGGGGCGTCGTCCGCACCACCGGCGGCGCGGCCCGCGCACCCATTGAAAGCCCACCGCGCCCCATCGCCCACCCGATCGCCGCCACGGACGCCGCGCCAAGCACGATCACCGCCGCCCACTTCGGCGCACCAACCGTCCAGCCATGCGGTCGATCATCCGACATGACCGCGAGTGTACCTGACGCGGCCGAGAGTCCGCAAGTCGTGGCACGGGCCCCCCGGCCCGTGGGCATCGGCAGGGCGTCTACGCCGATCAGCCCCCACGCTCGGCGATCAGAGCACCGAACCCATGACTCAATATCGGGCACCGCCACCGCCTCGACATGGGCCGGCAGGCCCATGCCACATCAAACCGTCCCGACCTGCGGCGTCTCCGGCAGGTTCGCCGGCGACTGCCTGTTCCGGATCGCCTGCTTGATCTCCGCCAGCCGCCAGAGGCCCAGCTTCGGCTGCAGCGCGCCGTCGAACAGCCCATCGTGGCGGTGCCCCGCGCCGCCGGCGTGCCCCGTCGTCGCAGGCGGCGCATCGAACATCTCGTGCCACGTGATCGAGTGCACGTACGGCTTGGCCGCGGCGACCGCGAACATCTTGGTCATCCACGTCGCCTGCGCCTCGGTGCTCCACTGCCTGCGCCAGTAGCCCGGGTCGTGCTCGCCGTTGAGGCCGAGATCCTCCGCCTCGGGCGGCCGGCTCGGCGCGCTCAGGGCCGTGATCGCGATCGGCTTCTCCAGGGCCGCGAACTTGTCCAGCAGCGACGAGAACGCCATCAGGTCGCGCGTCGAGCGCCCCGGCTCGGGCTGGCCCATCTCGATGCACAGCGCGAACAGGTCCGGGTTGATCCCCGCCTGCCCGAGCATCTCGGCGTAGGTGATCGGCGGCATCGCCCGAGTGCTGGCCGCGGCGTAGTACTCGCCCCACGGCTGGTCGATCTGCACCTGCACCTTGGCCGAGGGCTGCAGCTTGCGGACGACCATCACCGCCAGGCGCGTCAGGTCCATCACCTGCTCGAGGCTGAGCGTGAAGTTGCTGGACACGTGCAGCCCGCTGACGACCGTCCACGTGCCGACCGTGCGCCGGTAGCGCGTCACGAGGTTCTTGACGTGCTCGTACACCAGCTCGCGGAGCGTCTCGTAGTCGTGCTCCCAGATGTAGAGCCACTCGGGCACGTTGCCGCGGCGCAGGTCGATGATCGGCCCGCCCACCAGCGGCAGCTTGGCCGTGCGCACGGCCCACTCGATCCATCGGTCGGTCTTGCTGAACACGTACCGCCCCTCGGTCGGCTCCATCTCCATCCAGCGCAGCGGCATGGTCACGAAGTCGCAGCAGGTCTGCACGGCCCGCTGCAAGGCGGGCGTGAACTGCTCGGCGCCGACGACCGCCCCCACCTGCGGCGGCGTGGGCAGGATGACCCCGACGTTGCCCAGCAGGGCGTTGCGGCTCTCGGCCACCTCGTGGTCGGTCAGGGCGTTGGGCGGCGCGGAGACGCGGGCCGCGGCCGTCGCCAGCTCGCCGGACATCCGCTTGGAGAACTGCACGCGGGCCTGGGTGAGGGTGAGCGTCTCGCCGGCCTCCATGGCGAGGGCGAGGGCCTCGCGAGAGAGCGTGTCGGCACGCTGGGTGTACGGACGCTCGGGCGTGGTGCCCTCGGTCAGGCCCTGCTCAACGACCGCAAGCGTGAACGCCTGGCGGGCCTTCTCGAACAGGGCGAGCCCGGGGTCGGTCGGGGGCAGGTCGAACAGCGCCCAGTCCTCGAGCTTGTTCAGGATCAGCATGATCCGGTGCCGAGCCAGCTCGAGCGAGAGCAGGTAGGGCTTGTCGCGGTCGGGCAGCAGGCAGGTCTGGAGCGTGATCGGCCCGAGGCCGGGGCCCGATGTGCCGGGAGCCGCATCGACACTGAACTGCAAGGCCAGCCCCGCCGATTCCGGGGCCCGCTTCTCGCACCGGATCACCCCGTTCTCAAGGGTGATCGTCGCGGCCATGGGGATGTCGTCGGCCCCCAGCATGTGGGCGTGGCGCAGGACCGGGGGGGCAGGATCGAAGACGACGAAGCTCAGCATCTCGCTGGGAGTTCCAATGTCGCGGCCAAGGTCGGCCGGGTGGGAGGGTAGGACGACATTCGACCTGCATGATCGCCGTTTGGTAGGATGGAAGGATGGACCCGGTCTTGCCTGAAGGGCGTCAATGGACTTGGAAACACCGGGCACTGGCGGTGGTCTGCTTGCTGCTCGGGGTCGCTGGCGCGATCGGATTCTGGTACGGGTGGAATCACGAACCATTGCAGATGTTCACTGTTCGCAGATTCCTCGTGGACGTAGAGGTCGCGGGCGATCAGGCTCGTGTGCTCCCGGAACATGAGACTTCACTTCGAGACGCTGGGATGGCGGCCAAGGGGCCTGCGAACGCGGTCATCGTGCATGCCGATGTGCGGCTCTTGCGGCCCATTCCGATGCAGTTCAGCAGGGCGGGGGGTTTCACGCCCTATTCGGAGTTTTCTCCTCCCCCATGGCTCGACCCCAACAAGTGCGGGCCCGAGCACGGGGTGCAGGTCTCTTTGTTCGCACACATTGAGAGAGTTGGGGTCGCGTGGCCGCAGGTGCAGACGGGTACCCCTTTCGCGACGCCCATGTCCATGGACCTCGTCAACAAAGTTCTGCCTCCCCTCGCAGAATGGGTTGCCGGAACCCGTGCGGATGCGGTGGATGCGCAGGGTGTGCGTGCGGGAGGATTGACTGCGCCGCCGCTGCGGTGCTTGTCTCCTGATGAGGCTTGGTGGATTCTCATCGCATCGTGCAGCGCATTGAGTCTTGCGTTCGCTGTGATGCTCGAGATGCTCCGTGGTCGTTTGGTCAAGTGAGCATGAGTTGCCAGAAGCCCACATCGTGCCACTTCTCGTACTTCCAGCCGACCTGGTGGAAGGTGCCGACGTGGCGGAAGCCGAGGCTCTCGTGCAGGCGGACCGATGGGGCGTTGGGCAGCGCGATGCCGCCGATGACCGAGTGGAACGTGTGCTCGCGGCAGCGGTCGATGAGGGCCTGGTAGAGCTTGCGCCCGTGGCCCTGGCCGCAGTGCTGCGGGTGGAGGTAGAGGCCGACCTCGGCGGTGCGGTCGTAGGCGGAGCGCTCGCGCCAGCGGGCGGCCTTGGCGTAGCCGACAACCTCGCCCGTAGGGTGGACGATGACGAGGAAGGGATAGGTCTGGCGGTTCTTGAGCCAGGGGTCGCGAAGCTCGGCGGGCGTCTGGGCCTCGTAGGCGAAGTGGATGGGGGTGTTCAGGATGTAGTGGTTCGTGATGGCCGCGATGGCTTCGAAATCGGCGGCCTCGGCGTCGCGGATGACCATGCGCGATCGTAGTACGATGGGCCATGCCGACCGGAGCCCCCCCCATGCCGAATCTCAAGCTCGTCCGGCGGGGGAAGGTGCGCGACGTGTACGAACTGCCACCAGACGCAGAGGGGCCGCGGCTGCTGATGGTGGCCTCGGACCGGGTGTCAGCGTTCGACGTGGTGATGCCGACGCCGATCCCGGGGAAGGGGCGGCTGCTGACGGAGATCGCGGCGTGGTGGTTCGGGTTCATTGAGCGCAGGCGGCTGGCGCAGACGCACCTGCTCTCGACGAGCGTGGACGACCTGCCGCCGGGCGCGGTCGATGGGCCGACGCGGGAGTGGCTGCGGGGGCGGATGACCATTGGGCGGGCGTGCCGGGTGATCCCGATCGAGTGCGTCGTGCGCGGGTACCTGGAAGGCTCGGGGTGGAAGGAGTACCAGGCGACCGGGTCGGTGTGCGGGGTGGCCTTGCCGAAGGGGCTCAGGCAGTGCGACAAGCTGCCGGAGCCGATCTTTACGCCGGCGACCAAGGCCGTGGTCGGGCACGATGAGAACATCGGGTTCGAGCAGGCCGCGGCGATCGTCGGGCTGGAGACGGCGGGGGTGCTGCGGGAGTTGTCCCTGTCCATATACAAGGCCGCGGCGGAGCATGCGCTGTCGCGCGGGATCATTATCGCGGACACCAAGTTCGAGTTCGGGGTGCCGCTGGGAGAGGTGGACAAGCAGCAGCGGGTGTGGACGCCGCCGATGCTGATCGATGAGGCGCTGACGCCGGATTCGTCGCGGTTTTGGCCTGCGGATGGGTACACGCCGGGGCGGGCGCAGAAGAGCTTTGATAAGCAGTTCCTGCGGGAGTATCTGGAGACGCTGGTGGCGGAGGGGAAGTGGAACAAGACGGCGCCGGGGCCGGAGTTGCCGGCGAATGTGGTTGAGGGAACTTTGGCGCGGTATCGGGAGGCGCGGGAGCGGTTGTGTGGGACGGGGTGAGTGGGTCGATGCGGAATACGTGTGGATGTAGGGGAACTGCGGACAAGAGCCCATATCACCCGGGCTCGATGCGGACGGGAACGAATCCGCACTTGAGCCGATGGGCTCGGCAGATCTCGTAGAACTTTTTCGAGACGACCAAGCCACGGAGCAAGGGGCTGGGTGCTGACCATTCCAAGGTCTGGGCGATGTCGAACTCCTTCGAGACAATCTCGCTCCGCAGGTAATGAAGTTCGACGCCGCGGTATGGGGGCTCCCAGATCTCGACGTACCCCTCCGTCCCACGAGGCACTCGTCTGCCGTGGCGATCGAGGACCTTCATGGAGGGCGAATAGGGAGGGAGCGTGATGTCGCTCGCGAGCCTCCACCAGGCATCAACGTGCTCACCGGAGCACTCCGGAGAGCTGTCCGAGTCGTTCTCCACGACGATGGACCGGAACTGGACGCCGCGAAGCTGAGCTCGCTCCAACATTGCCTTGACTCGACTGGGAACGAGCACGCCGTCGTCGTCATCATGCGCGAAGGAACACTTCTTGCGTAAATCCTCGGACCGGAATACAAACGCGTCCCTCTCGGGTTGGAATCCGCCCTCGACGTGATCCTCGGGCTGCATCCAAAGATACTCGGCACCGCTGTAGTCGGACTCGTCATACTCCCGATGCACATCGAATCGAAAACATGACTTGCGGTCGTAGGTCGCCTGACCGCCGGGCCACTTGGAAAGCCCGGCCTGCTCGAGTATTCGGAGCACATACCCGGTCCGTTGATCGTCCAGTGGCAAAGAGAGTCGAAAGCTCGACGGGCCGTTCAGGCCTTCTGGGTAAATGCGCACCAGGTGACCCAGGAGCTCGGGTCCGACGTCCTCGCCAAAGATCGTTCCAATAGTTGCAATCGTCTTCATGATCGTGGGCGTGGCGACCGGTCTCTCCGGCGATTTCACAGCAGTGCCACGCTCGCCACCGTCGTGTCGTCGGCGAGGTTTGGACCGGCCGCGTGCTTGAGGACGGCGTCGAAGATGCGGTCCACGTCGGACTGCTCGTGGGTGCTGCCGACGATGGCCTTGATTGCGCCCTCGACGCCGAACATGCCCGCGGGGCCAGAGTCGGAGCCTGCGCCGGCCGGCTGCTCGACGACGCCGTCGGAGAAGACGATGACGCGCTGGCCGGGGGTGAGGCGGACGGTGACGGCCTCGAACTCGCCGGTGGGGTCGATGCCGAGGGGGATGCTGGTGGCGGATTCGTTGCGGAGCGGGGGCCGGCCGTCGCGGGTGAGGAGCCAGTAGCCGTGGCCGGCGTCGACATACGCCAGGGTGCCGCCGCCATTCGGGTGGATGGTGAACACGCCGCACCAGAGCGAGATGAACTTGTTGCTCGCCATGTGCTTGCAGATGTGGGCGTTCACGGCGCGGACGGCGCGGGCGGGGTCCTTGCCCTCGCTGAGGGCGACGTGGAGGTGCGTCTGGGCGGTGGCCATGAGGATGGCCGCGGGGACCCCCTTGCCGGAGACGTCGCCGAGGAGGACGCCGACCTGGCGGATGCCGTTCTCCTCGCCGAGATCGACGACGTCGAAGAGGTCGCCGGCGACGTAGCGGCCGGACTTGGAGCGCATGGCGTAGCGGAGGCGGCCGATGGTGCCGCTGGAGGGGGGCATGATGAGCCGCTGGGCCTCGCCGGCGGCCTCCATGTCGCGGACGAGCTCGCGCTGGCGCTTCTCGAGCTCGTGGCGCGAGATGTTGCTGAGGGCGAGGCTGTACATCTTGGCGAGGGCGGAGCAGAACGCGGCGGAATCGTGATGGGGCGAGACGGTCTGCGGCGCGGCGGGCTGGCCCGGGATGCGGGGGATGGACTTTTCGCCGGCGCGGGCGTCGAGATACAGGAACCCCGCGACGCCGGAACCGATGGTGATGGGCACGCAGAGGGCCGTCTGGATGCCCAGGGCCCTGATGCTCTGGGCCTGCTGCATGGGGGTATCAGCGCCGCCGGTGAGGCGGACGACCTCGCCCTTGCGGGCCGCGGCGATGAGGGAGCGGGAGAAGGCGGGGGTGGCTCCGTTTGCGGCGGGCTGGACGGGGCGCGGGGCGGTTTCGGCGGCGCCCGCGGCGGGCGGCGGGGAGTCCGGATCGATCTCGTAGATGACTCGGAGCGTGTCGGTCCCGCCTTCCGAGGCCGGCTCGCCGTCGGCGGCGGGCGCGCCGAGGGTCTCATCGCGTAGGAGGTAGGCGCGCGGGAAGCCGGTGCCCTGCACGGCGGCGTGGACGATCATCTTGGCGAGGGCTTCTTCGTCGCTGGTGCCGGCGACGGCCGCGGCGACGTCGATGAGGAGCTTGAGGCGATTCTGGTTCATCGCGGCGAGCTCGCGCTCCTGGACGCGCTCGACGCGTTCGCGGAGGATGGAGCTTGCGCCGGCGGAGCCGGCGCTCTTGGGGGCGCCGACGGTGGAGCCGGGATCGACGAGCGTGACGACGCGCTGCATGGCGGACGCGGCGGCGGCGGTGCCGAGGCGTACGCGGAGCAGCCAGGGGCCGATGCCGACCATGTCGCCGTTCTTGAGCGTCGTGTTCTCGCCGTTGGAAAGCTTGGCCGCGTTGATGTAAGTACCGTGGCGCGAGCCGAGGTCTTCGATGAACCAGGTGCCCTGGCGGGCGGAGATGGCGCAGTGCTTGCGGGAGACGCTCTCATCGCCGAGCACGACGTCGCAGGTGTTGGAGCGGCCGAGGACGGTCGGCTTGTCGGGCGCGGGGTTGATCGCGGGGAGGGGCGGGCCGCTGACGGCGTCGAGCACGAGGCGCGGGAGGGCGGCCATGGCGGCCGAACCGGGGCCGACCCCGCTGGAACCCGGCATTGAGTGGCTTGTGGCCATGGGGGAAGTGTACAGCGATGTCCGAAGTCCGATGTGGGGTGGACGGCGTGGTTGGCTATCCGGAGGGGGCGCGGCCGGCGGCGTGGAGGAGTTCGGAGATGGCCGAGGGCGTGACGCCCTCGAGCAGGCGGTCGGGGTCGTCCTGCTCTTCATAGGGGATTCCGGCCCGGGCGAGCCGATCGCGGGCGAGGGCGATGGAGCGGTGGAGTTCGTCGGGATCGATGGTCGGGGCGGGGACTCGCGGAGGCTGTGGGCGCGTTTGATGGGTCTCGTGGACCGGGGAGGGCCACGCCGGCTCGTGGGCGGTGCGGGCGTGGGATTGCGGCTCCTTGGGTTCCGGGGCGCGGAGGATGGCGGTGGCGGCGAGGCGCTTTTCGGTTGGGTCTTCGGAGGTGGTGGCGATGTCGATCAGGGTGCGGAGCGCGGCGAGGCGGGCCTCGGCGAGGAGCGCGGCATAGTCGGCGGAAGGGGCGACGGGAGATTCGGCGGTGTCGGTTGGCATGGGTGGTCCCTCTACAGAGGGGCCGCGGAGCGCCGGCGCGCGCCCAAAGGCGGTACGGGTAAACGCGGAAATCGTGGGTAAGTCGTGGAGGCGAAGGAGGTAAGAGAATTTGTGAAATTCCGCCGCGCAGGGGCGGATTTGGTGCGCGTTTGTGCGCCCGCCGGCGGTCGGGCCGGTTGTCGCCCGGAGCGGCGATAAACCGGCGGCGTCCTCCCTTCTTGCAACTGGATAGCATTTGAGGATGAGCGCCGCCGCGCCGGATGTACCGGCACTCGACATCTCCGGTTTGAGGTTCAGGTATCCCGGAGCGGAGGGTAACGGCTGGGTGGTGGATGTGCGGGGGCTGAGGCTGGATCGCGGCGAGCAGGTGCTGCTCACGGGCGGGTCGGGGGTGGGCAAGTCGACGTTGCTGTATCTGATCGCAGGGCTGATGGACCCGGTGGAGGGACGCGTCAACGTGGCGGGGCGGCACGTGCACGCGCTGCACGGGCATCAGCGCGACCTGTATCGCGGGCGGACGGTGGGGATGATCTTCCAGACGTTCAACCTGCTGCACGGGTTCAGCGCGCTGGAGAACGTGATGGCCGCGATGATGTTCTCGGAGATACCCGCGAAGGAGCATCGGGCGAAGGCGGAGGGGCTGCTGCGGCACCTGGGGATCGAGCGCATGGATGCGGAGCCGACGCGGTTGTCGGTCGGCCAGCAGCAGCGCGTGGCGGTGGCGCGGGCGATGGCGTGCGACCCGGTGCTCGTGCTGGCGGATGAGCCAACGGCGAGCCTGGACCCGGAGAATGCGGCGGGTGCGATGGAGTTGATCCAGGGGGTCTGCCGCGAGAAGGGGGCGGCGCTGCTGTGCGTGAGCCATGATCCTTCGATGGCGGGGCGGTTTGAGCGGAGGGAGACGTTTCTGGGGCTGAGGGCGGGATGATTTCGGATTGCGGATTTCGGAGTTCGGATTGAAAGGCGGCGCTGCGGCGAAATGACTGATTTCACCATCATCCTTCGATCGCTGCGGGCGCGGTTGTTTTCGACCGTGGTGACGGCGATCACTGTGGCCGTGGCGGTCGGGTTGATGCTCGTGTTGCTTTCGATGAGCGATGCGGGGCGGCAGGCGTTCAATCAGGGGACGGGGAACATGCATCTGCTGGTGAGCAGGGATGCGAGCCCGATGGTGGCGATCCTGAACGGTGTGTTCTACGCGAACCCGCCGCAGCGGCCGATCATGTGGGAGAAGTACCAGGAAATCGCGGCGAACCCGCTGCTGGAGTGGGCGATTCCGACGCAGCAGGGGGACTCGTACGAGGGGTTCCCGGTGCTGGCGACGCTGCCGGAGTTCTTCACGAAGTTCACACCCAACGAGAATGAGCCTTGGAAGCTGCGGGAGGGTCGATTCATTCGGGGCGCGAAGGATCCGCTTCCGGCGGGGGAGAAGGGGCCGGATCGGCCAGATGCGTACGCGTATGAGGTGGTGCTGGGGAGCGCGGCCGCGAAGGGGACGGGGCTGAAAGTCGGGGACGAGATCTTTCTGACGCACGGGATCAACGCTTCGCGGCAGCTCGGCGCGCCGCAGGAGGAGGCGCCGCATGTGCACAAGGATTTCTCGTACCGCGTCGTGGGGATCCTGATGCCGACGGGGAGTGCGCACGATCGCGCGCTCTTCACGCATCTGGATGGGGCGTGGGTGCTGCACGCGCACGACCGGCGCAAGGATGCGGATGAGAGCGTGACGAAGACGACGCTGGCGGACATCGAGCCGGGGGACCGGAAGATCACGGGCATTTATCTGCGCGTGCTGACGCGGGCGGGGGCGCAGGGGAGCGCTTCGCTGCCGGTGGTGTATGACCAGCTGCGGCGGGATTCGAGCATCACGGTGGCGCAGCCGAAGCAGCAGATCGACACGCTGTTCCGGATCGTGGGGAACATCGACTCGATCTTCGTTGCGCTGGCGGCGGCGGTGATGCTGAGCTCGGGGATCGGGATCATGCTGGCGATGTACAACAGCATGAACGAGCGGCGACGGCAGGTGGCGGTGCTGCGGGTGCTGGGATGCAGCCGCGGGAGGGTGTTCGGGCTGATTTTGACGGAGTCGGCGATGATCGGGGTGATCGGGGCGGTTGCTGGGGCGGGTCTGGCGGTGGTGGGCGGGTTTTTGGTCGCCGGCGTTCTGAAGGAGCAGATCGGGCTGTCGGTGACGCCGGTATTCTCGGCACCGGCGATAATGACGGTGGTGCTTGCGACGGTGGCTCTGGCGGCGGTAGCGGGGGTGATTCCGGCGATTCTGGCCTATCGCACGCCGGTGGCGAACAATCTGAGGCCGATCGGGTAGGAGTCCTTGGAACGCCACGCGGAGCGGGGCGGTACCCCGGGGGCGGAGGCAGATCCATGAAGGTCTTCTGGGCGATCATCGCGGTGCTGGCGCTTGGTGCGGGGGCGATGTGGTTTTTGCGATCGCCAAGCGCGGACAGCACGGCGCCGGGGCTGGCGTACACGGAAGAGACGTCATCTGCCGAGAGGG
>DASZWV010000029.1:0-3028 GCA_035546115.1 Phycisphaerales bacterium | reverse complement strand
ACCACGTGATCAAGCATTGACGGTTGCGGGAGGTAACCCGTCTTCTTCGAGCATGGAAACGTGAGCCCCCTTCCGTTCAACTTCCCGTGTCCCGCGTGTTGCTACGACCTTTCGAGGTCGGAGGCGGGTCGGTGCCCCGAGTGCGGGCGCGCAGTGACGGAGGCGGATCTGCAGGCTCTTGCGGATCGGATGAACGCGCATCGCACGACACCCGTGTTGGTGCGGCGTGGCGCGGTAGCGATTGGGCTGATCGTTCTGCTCTACATGGTCGCCGCGGCAGCGGGGGGCGCACCCTCCGGGTTTATGCTGGGTTTTCCGGTGTATTGCGCGGCCTGCTTCGGCGCTTCCCTCGGGCTCGGATGGCTGGCGAGCGGGGCCGCGCCGGAGTTTGACCGACCCGCATGGCGGGTGGCATGGTTGAGATCGCACCTCTGGCTGCAATCGGCCTGGATTGGGGTGGGGCCGGTTGCTGTGGCGATGGTTATCTACTCGATGGTCGAGAAGCGACTTCCGCACGCGACAGAGCGTGAAGTCCCGGGCGTTTACACGATTTCGCTTTCCGATGTGCTCCCGGTGCTGATCGCCTGGCTGTTGTACATTGGAACAGTGGTCTTCGGCATCGCGATGTGGGTGTTGAGGTGGCGGAAGGTCATCAAGCAGATGCAGTTGCGCGGGCACGCTCCCACGATCGCGTTTCTCGTGGCGGGCGCGATGATGGCGATCGGCGTTCCGGCGGCGATCCTGGCGATTTGGTAGAAGCGCCCATTTGTCGCGTACGATTCCGCATGGAGCCCGTCCGCATCGGCTGTGTGAAGTATCTGAACACCCTCCCGCTCATCGAGGGGCTGCGGGCGTGGCGGGATTGCGAGCTGGTGGCGGCTGTGCCGAGCCGGCTGATCGACATGCTCCTTGGCGGCGAAGTGGATGTTGCGCTGGCGAGCGTGATCGATGCGGCGCGAGCGTCCGGGCAGACCACGGGCGGGACGCCCGTGCCACAGACCACGCTGCTGCCGGTGGGGATGATCGGGTGTGATGGGCCGACGCTGACGGTGCGGTTGTTCTCGCGGGTGCCGATCGAGGAGATCGAGACGGTGGGCGCGGATACGGACAGCCACACTTCGGTGGTGCTGATGCAGGTGCTCTTGTGGAAGAAGTTCGGACGGCGGGTGCGGGTGGTGGATTACGACGCGCGGGAGCACATGGTGGTGGGGCGGAAGGAGACGCCCCCTCCGTCCTCGCTGCGCTCGGACACCTCCCCCGCCGGCGCGGGGGAGGAGGCGCTGTTGCTGATCGGTGACAAGGTGGTGACGGATGCGCCTTCGGAAGCGGAGTATCCGCACCAGATGGACCTGGGCGCGGCGTGGAAGGAGTTGACGGGGTTGCCGTTTGTGTACGCGGTGTGGATGTGCCGCGGGGGCGAGGAGGGGTCGCTGAAGGTTCAGGCGGCGGCGAAGATGCTGGATCGTGCGCGGCGGCACAACGCGACGCGGCTGGACTGGATCGCGGAGTCGCGGTCGGAGGAGCGGCACTGGCCGCGGGACCTGGCGGCGAAGTATCTGGGGGCGTACCTGAAGTACGATGTGGGCGAGCCGGAGCGGGAGGCGGTGGAGAAGTTTCTGCGGTGGGCGGGGGAGATGGGATTGTGCGCGGGGGGCGAGCCCGTGTGGGCGGGAGAGGCGAGGGTCTGACGACCGGCGCCGGCGCGCTCACCTGGTTCGCGGCTCGTTCACTATGCCCCGCTTGCCCGCACTACGAACCCGTGTCTTGCAGGAGCTGGCGCGGCAGCTTCGGTTTGAGTCGCCGGAGGCGGCGCGGCGGCAACTGGCTCGCGCGGAGGCGCTGGCGGCGCAGCTGCTGGAGGAGTCCGCGCTCGTGAGGCGCGGCGGCTCCCCGCCCCCGGACGCGGATCCGGAAGAGTGGGTGGTATTTCGCATCACCGGGCTGCGGGTGGATGGCGCCAAGGAACGGGAGAGCGGCGGAGTGGTGGTGCGTGAGGCGCTGCTTGGGGATTTGCCCGCGCTGGTGGATCGGCTCAGTGCTGCGGCGAAGCTCACGGTGGGGGATTTGGACGTTGCTCGAGATGGTGACGGCAAGGCGCGCATCACCGGCGGGCGAGCTGCCAGTGCCACCCCTGTCGTCTGGTTCGGGGCGGAGGAGTTGTGTGCGCGGTGGAAGGTGAGCCGGAAGACGCTGGATCGGTATCGGCGGCTCGGGCTGGTGTCGCGGCGGGTGGGGCTTGGGCGCGGGCGGGAGCGGGTGGTGTATTCGGCGGAGTGCGTGGGCGCGTTCGAGCGGGTGCATGGGGAGCGCGTGCGCGGGGCGGGGGCGTTTTCGCGGATGGATGCGAGGGCGCTGGAGCGCGTGGCGCGCCGGGCGGCGCGGTATCACGCGCGGTTCGGGTGGTCGCTGCACCGGTGTGCGCAGCGGATCGCGGCGCGCGAGGGGAGGAGCGTCGAGACGATCCGCAACGTGCTTCGGCGGATGGATCGGGGGGCCCGGACGCCGGTGTTCGATGAGGCGGGGCCGATCGATGCGGAGCAATCGGCGTGGATCGAGCGGGCGGCGCGCCGGGGCGGGAATCTCTCGACGGCCGCGGCGCGGGTGCGGAAGACGCGGGCGACGGTGTATCGCGTGGTGGCGTCACGGCGGGCGGCGCGGGTGCGGGAGCTGGATCTGCGCGGGCCGGTGGGGCCGACGTTCCTGCGGGCGGATGCGGGCGAGGTGCTGCTGGGGCACGCCGCGGCCTCGACGGGGCTTGGGGAGCCGGGTGCGGCGAGCGTCGGCGCGATCGTGCGCGCGAGCGCGGAGATGGAGCCGGAGGCCGCGGGGCACGAGGCGGCGCGGTCGGCGGCGTATTGGTATCTGCTGTGGTGGTGCTCGCGGGCGATCGGGGCGCTGCCGCGGCATGGGGTGGGGGCGGCGGAGCTGGATGCGATCGAGACGCGGTTGTTGTGGGCTTCGCGGTTGAAAGCGGAGATGGTGCGGGCGCAGTTGCCGCTGCTGGTGCGTGCGATCGAGGCGCAGACGG
>DASZWV010000028.1:0-17568 GCA_035546115.1 Phycisphaerales bacterium | reverse complement strand
GATCGACACCATCCTCGTCGGCGGGGCGCAGAAGCGGCGGATCAACGCGCTGCTGAACAACTCGCGCCTGTTCACCGCGAGCACCGACACCTTCAAGAGCTCGCTCGCCGTGTACGAGTCGGACTTCGGCGTGCAGCGGGTCGTCCTGTCGCGCTGGGTGCCGGCCGACACGGTGCTCTTCCTGGATTCGTCGCGCATCAGCGTCGTGCCGCTCCAGGGGCGGTCGTTCCACTACAAGCCGCTCGCCGCCACGGGCGACTCCGAGACCGGCATGGTCCTCGGCGAGTACACGCTGGAGTTCAAGAACGAGAACGCGCACGCCATGCTCCGGGGTCTGGCAACGTCATGACACGGAGGCGGCGCTGCGGGGGCCCGCCGACGGGCGGGCGCCCGCTTTTCAGAGGCAGGTGTCGAGGTGTAAAGGGGGGCGCCGCGCCCTCGGCACCTCGGCACCTCGACACCTCGACACCTTGACACCTTGCCTTGGGGGGGCCCATGTTCACCAACGACCGCGACCTGCTCGCCATCGAACCGAACCTGTTCCGGGATGTCTCGTTCCTCGCCCAGACGATCGCGCAGACCACCGGCACGCTCAGCGCGGGGACGCTGACGCTCGATGATCCGATCCCGGCGGGCGCGGTTGGAGCCGGCGATGTCGCCGTCGTCAACCGCGCCCCGCTGGAGATCCTGGAAGTGACGGACACCACGACGCTCGTGGTGTCCCTCACGCGCCCGGACGTCGCCGGTCCGCAACTCATCCCCGCCGACCGCACCGGCGCGACCGTCACGATCTGCTCCTTCGCCCCCCAGCGGGCGCTGATCCACGACCAACTGCTCGGCATGCTCGGCATCGAGCCCGACGATGCGAGCGTGACCGACGTCGTGACCGAGAGCCGGATTACCAACCCGCGCGATCTCGTGCTCGTCGAGTGCCTCGGCGCGCTCCACCTGATCTACGCCGCGGCCAGTGCGCCCCTCGCCGAGGATTCGCCGCTCGCCCAGCGGGCCCGCATGTACCAGGAGCGCTTCGCCAAGGAGCGCTCTCGCGCCCGGGCGAAGATCGATCTCGACGGCGACGGCCAGCCCGACGCCGAGCGGACGTTCAACGTGATTCGCACGACCCGGGGCTGACAAGCGAACGCCCGGCACGGGACGCAACGCATCTCCAAGGGGCCGCCACCATGCTCATCCTGAATCCCGACATCGTCCGCTTCGGCTCGCACGCGTGGAGCGATGTCTCGCTCATCGCCATCGACCGATCGGCCAGGCGGCTCATCGAAGATCAAGCCGACGCCGGCCCCTTCGCCACGTTCGTCGATGTTCCGGAGCAGTCGATCACCATCCGCGTGCAGCGGACCCTCGCCGCGACCGACGCCGACGACCCCGCCCTGGGCGATGCGGGCGATCTCGAGTTCTTCTTCGCCACGCCCGGCGCCGAGCTCGAGCGGCGACGCATCACCATCCACTGCGCCGTCACGGGCATCCGCACCGACCTGCCGACCGGCTCGCGCCCCGCGGCAAAGACGATCGAGTTTCGCGCGTTCTCGGAAGACGGCTCGGACCCCATGAGCGACGAAACGTCCCCCGCGACGGAAGCGTGAAAAGGAGCAAGCATGTCCGCCTTCGATTCCACAGATCTCTTCGGCTCCGGCCCGCACCGATTCGCCGTCGGGCCCCGCGGCCGGCAACTCGCCCGCAACAGCGACGTGGAGGCCGATCCCGCGGCCGCGGGCGAGCAGGCGATCGGCCCGCTCGACGGTGAGGTCATCGTCCGCGGCCGCCTGGTCGCCGATGACGACGGGGCGCTGGCCCTGTTGGTCGAAGCGATCTCCGCCAAGCTCGGCGTGCAGGCCTCGCTCGTGGACAACCACGGGGCCGTCTACGCGGACGTCACGTTTGTCTCCTTCGCCGCGGCCGACCGCGTGGACCGCGGCCGGCGGGTTTCCCTCGGTTATCTGGCTCGTTTCCTGAAGTTCGGCGGCTGGTGATCTCCCCGGCGGCCGCGCCCTTCCTTATTAAGGCATCCCCAGCATGGACCCACAACTCGCAACCATGGCCGCGCAGTTCGGCGTCGCGGGGCTCATCGGATGGATGTGGCTCACCGAGCGTCGGGCCGCGGCGGACCGGGATCGCCAGCTCTCCGAAGCGCAGACGTTGCTCGCGCAAAGCCAGAAGGGCGTGGACGTGCTCCTCCGCGCGCTGGATGAGAACACGCGGGCGATCGGCGCGCTCGAGGCGTCGCAGCGTGTGCTCATGGACCTCGTGCGCGCCACGAAGCCCGAGCGCCCTTCATGACCACGCCCGCATGAACGGCCCGCGCCGGCGCATCAACAGCGAGGGCCGGCGCGAGACATCCGCGAGCTTGCTCGCCGCATGAAAAAGTTCCGCACGATTGCGCATCGTCGCCCGGGCCGCGAGTGTCGCGCGCGTGCTCGCGCTGTCGGAATCTGCGCACGAGCGCGAGCAAGCGCGTGGATGCGAGCGGCGTTATCGCGGACTTCATGAAACGCTTCATTGCTCAAACGCGCTTTGTCGCGCCATTTCTCGATCGCGCCGCAACAACCGCCGAGAGAGAGGGCATATATCTGCCGTGAAAGGTGGCGGGGGTCGTCACCACACCGCTGGGTGTGTCAACAAAACCATCGGGGCGTGCCCCGAGAAAGGTGGACCGGCTGTGAATACGCGCGCACTCTGGCGAATCGTCGCGGCGTCCTGTTGTCCTCTGGCACTGGCTGTGTCTGCGCTTGCGCAGCCGGCCAACGACCTGTGCTCCGGCGCGATCCCCATAAGCGCCAACACGGTGTACTACGGAAACAACAGCACGGCGACCAGCACCAGCGACGGCCCGCCGCCGAGCTGCCAGGCGAACTTCTCGCACAGCGTCTGGTACACGTTCAACCCCGCCGTGAGCGGGAACTACCAGGTCTCCATGTGCGGGTCCACTTTCGATTCCGTGCTCTCGGTCTTCAGCACCGTTGACTGCACGACCTATGTCGACGGCGCGTTCACCCAGATCGCCTGCGACGACGACTCCTGCGGGTCGCCCCCCGGGCCCGGCACTTCCAGCGGCAACGCCGCCCTCATCCAGTCCGTGGCCCTCACCGCCGGGACGACCTACTACATCCGCGCCTCCGGGTACAGCTCGAACAGCGGGCCGTACCAGTTCGCGGTGTTCAACATCGACGCGGCCGGCGCGTGCTGCTCCAGCAGCGGCGCGTGCACCTCCGTCGCCGCCTCCTCGTGCAACTCCGGCACCTCCAGTGCCAGCTACTTCATGGGTGCGGGAACCACCTGCTCGCCCAGCCCATGCGTGGGCAGCTGCTGCACCTGCGGGGCCTGCTCGGTTGTCTCGCCCTCCGCGTGCGCGATCGGGTTCGGCGGCTATGGCAGCACGTGCGCCGGCGTCGTCTGCACGCCCGCCGCGACCAACGACACCTGCGCCTCCGCGATCGTCATCTCCTCCCTGCCCTACGCCAGCGGCCCGCTCGCCGTCGGCTGTGTCACCGACGATGCCGTCAATCCCTCGTGCGACAGCACATCGAACACCAACGCACGCCAGGGCGTCTGGTTCGCCTACACGCCCGCCTCCGACGAGGGCATCATCATGGGGCAGACCGGCTCCGAGGATACCGCCAAGTCGGTCTGGGTCGGCACCTGCGGCTCGCTCACGCAGATCGCGGGCTCGTGCTACGACACCGAGACCGGCAACCCCGTCGGGCTCAGCGCCGGCGTGACGTACTACATCCTGCTCTCCAAGTGGGGCTCCTCGAACTACTCCGCGTCGTCCTCCGTGGCCTTCACGCTCGCCTCGGGTACGGCGCTCTCCTGCTGCAACAACTCCACCGGCGCGTGCACGTTCACCTCGACTTCCTGCGGGTCCGGCACGACGGCCTCCGGCTCCGGCGTGTGCGCGCCCGACCCGTGCGCGCCCCTGCTCGGCGCCTGCTGCGCGAGCACCGGCACCTGCTCCTCCACGCTCGCCGCCGGCTGCACGGGCACCAGCACCTACCAGGGCGCTGGCGCCTCGTGCTCGCCGAACCCCTGCGGCGGCGCCTGCTGCACCACCACGGGAACCTGCTCCACGACCACCGCCGCCGGCTGCACCGGCACCAACGTCTTCCAGGGTCTGGGCTCTTCCTGCACACCCAACCCCTGCGGCGGCGCCTGCTGCAACACCGTCAGCGGCGGCTGCACCTCCTCCACCGCGACCCTGTGCACCGGCGCGAACACCGCCTTCCAGGGCAACGGCTCCACCTGCTCGCCCCTCAACCCCTGCACCGGCGCCTGCTGCAACACCGACACGGCCGCCTGCACCCTCACCGTCGCCGCCAACTGTGCCACCGCCCCCGCCAACAACTTCCTCGGACTGAACACCTCCTGTTCGCCCAGCCCCTGCCCGACCGGCGCGTGCTGCTCTACCAGCAGCGGCTATTGCACACTGACGGGCCCCACGGGGTGCGCCACCGGCAATCCCGGCCCGCGCACCTATCTGGGCACCGGCTCCGCCTGCTCGGTCGCGGGATGCCCCGTCCCCGGCGCCCCGGGCAATGACGCGTGCACCATTCCCCAGGGGCCCGCGTTCAACTTCTCCGGCAGCTCGTTCACCGTGATCGGTCAGCTCAAGACCGCCACCCCGGACGGCACGACGGGCTCGCCCACGACCGCGCCCAACGCCAGCCCCTGCTCGAGTTCGACCACCTGGATCGGCGGACAGGGCAACGCGGTGTACTACACCTTCACGCCGAGCCTGAGCACCAGCTACTCCATCGGCGTGTGCAATCCGAACAACGTCTGGGACTCGGTCGTTTCCGTGCACACCTCGTGCCCGACCTCGCAGGCCAACTCCCTTGCCTGCAACGACGACGGAGCGTGCGCCGGCGGCGTCGGCCTCTCGTTCATCAACGCCGTGCCCCTCGACGCGGGCGTCACCTACATCATCCGCGTCGCGGCCTACACCACCTCCACCACCCTCAACAACGGCGAGTTCCTGCTGCAGGTCACCGGCGACCCGATTGGCGCCTGCTGCAAGACCGACGGCGCCTGCTCGCCCTTCACAGCCGCCAACTGCTCCTCCGCCGGCGGAACCTACCAGGGCGACGGCATCGCCTGCGGCTCGGTCACCTGCACCGGCGGCTGCTGCAACAACGCGTCCAGCGCGTGCACGGCCACCGGCCCGGCCAACTGCGGCGCGGGCTCGATGTTCAACGGCGTGGGCACCACCTGCTCCTCGGTCGTCTGCCCGGGCGTGGCCTGCTGCAACCCCGACACGGCCGCGTGCACCCGCACCGGCCCGGACGGCTGCTCCTCTCCCAACACCAACCAGGGCGACGTCGCCTGCTCGCCGACGCCCTGTCCCGGCGGCGCGTGCTGCACCACCGGGTCCACCGCCTGCACCTTCACCGGCATGGCCGGGTGCGCCTCGGGCTTCCAGGGCCTGGGCTCGACCTGCACGCCCAACCCGTGCGCCGGCGCGTGCTGCGATTCCGGCACCGGCGCCTGCACCCTCGGCCCGTCGATCGGCGGATGCGCCGGCGGCCTGACCTTCCAGGGAGCAGGCACCGCGTGCACGCCCACCAACCCCTGCCCGCAGCCGCCCCCGCCCGACAACAACCTCTGCGCGAACGCCTCGCCGATCGTCGTTGACGCCGGCCCGATCTCGGGGACGACCATCAACTCCACGCAGACCTACACCACGGCCCCCGCCGGCTTCTGCTCGGGAAGCACCTACGACGTCTACTACCAGTTCACCACCACCGGACCGGGCTCGTTCGGCATCTCCATGACCAACGCCAGCTTGCTCTCGGTGCTCGTGCTCGCCAACTGCGGCGACACCACGACGATCGCGTGCTCGGCGATCGACTTCGACAACGCGATCCCATCCTTCAGCGTGCCGGGCGCGGGCACCTACTACATCCGCGTGGCCGCGTACGGCGGCGATCAGGGACCCTTCACCATCGAGATCCACACCGTGATCCTGGGCGCGTGCTGCAACGACACGACGGGCGCCTGCACGACCACGGCCACCGGCGCGTGCTCCTCGGGCGCGACCTACCAGGGCGACAACACCTCCTGCGACCCCGCCCCGTGCGTCCAGGGCGCCTGCTGCGACCCCAACGTCGGCGCCTGCACCCTCGCCTCCGGCGCCGCCAACTGCGCCGCGGGCACCATCTACCAGGGCGACGGCACCTCCTGCTCGCCCAGCAATCCCTGCCCGCAGCCACCGCCGCCCGACAACGACGACTGCACCGCCGCCATCCCCCTCACCCTCAACGTCGCCTACCAGGGCAACAACGTCTCCGCGAGCGACGACTCGGTCATCCCGACCTGCCAGTCCAGCTCGCACAAGGGCGTCTGGTTCACCTTCACGCCGGCCGTCTCCGGCAACTACCTCGTCTCGTCCTGCGGATCCACCTTCGACTGCATCCTCTCGATCTGGAGCGGCGCCGACTGCGGCAGCCTGACCTCCGTCGCCTGCGACGACGACTCGTGCAACGGCGGCAGCGCCGGCGCCGATGTGCCCAACCCCGGCCCCAGCGACCCGGGCTCGGGCGCCGCAGCGAAGATCGCCTCGGCCACTCTCACCGCCGGTCAGACCTACCACATCATGCTCTCGTCCTACTCGGGCTACTCCGGCGCCTTCGGCATCATCGTGCAATGCCCGACCTGCCCGCAGAGCGGCATCTGCTGCCGCGGCGCTACGTGCACGACGTCCTACTCCGACGCGACGGCCTGTACCAACTCGCTCGCGGCGGGCACCATCGCCGGCGCCTCGTTCGTCGCGGGCTCGGCCTGCAACGCCGGCGGAAGCACCTCCAGCCCCTGCTGCTACCCGGACTACAACAAGACCGGCGGCATCACCGTGGGCGACATCTTCGACTTCCTCAACGACTGGTTCGCCGGCTACAAGTACGCCAACGTCGGCGGCGACGGCGTGCACGGCACCCTCGCCGTGCAGAACATCTTCGACTTCCTCAACGCGTGGTTCGCCGGCGGCTGCTGATGGGCAGCCCCCGGCGGCCCCGCGAGCCGGGGCGGCCACGCCCGACACGGACCACCTTTTTTCCTCGTACGCCCCCGCCTTGCAGGTGGGGGCGTGCTGTTTCCGGAGTCGATGTTTCGCTGCCACCTCATTGACAACCGAACCGGTGCGAACCCTCACAGGTACCATCCGATGATGGACCGTGCATGACGACGCACACCCGCCGCAATCACCGGACCCTCTCCCGCGTTCTGCTCGCCGGCGCCACCCTGACGGCGGCGCTGGGCGTGCTCTCGGTGCGGCTGTCGCTCGGCGTGCTCGCGGGTGAGCGCAACGCGATCTGCGCGGGCGCGGGCGCAGTCGGCGGGGAGTGGCACGAGCCCGGGCACCCCCCCGGCCACGCGTGGCGGTGGGGGCCGCTCCTGCTCGACCGCGTCGACGACCCGATCGAGTGGCTGCCGATGATCGAGCGCGGCCAGGACGGCGACGGCCTCGTCGCGCTCCCCCTCTGGATTCCCGTGGCGGCGATGCTCATCCCGGGGGCGTGGCTGGCCATCGCCCACCGCCGGCGCTCGGGGTGCTGCCCGCACTGCCAGTACGACCTCACAGGCCTCGAGCCCGGTGCGCCGTGCCCGGAGTGCGGACGCCCGAGCCCTCTCACACGGGATGGGGATGCCCAACGACGCGTACCCTCGACAGGAGACCACGCATGACGATTGGCCGCGGATGCCTGCTCGGAGCGTTCGTTCTTGGTCTGCTGGCCCTGTCGGGGTGCGTCGTGGATGGACCGACCAAGCCCGAGCCCCTCCGGCCCCAGCCCGTGCCGCGCGAGACGACGCATCCGACGAAGCTCATCGTCAGCCCGCTCTCGCGGGTCGGGGTGGGGAGCATGGGCGGACCATCGATCCAGTTGCACCTGGATTTCCGCAACGCCGACGACAAGAGCACCAAGGCCTACGGCACGCTGCACGTGGAGCTCTACCCGCCCGCGCCCGCCGGCGGCAAGGACTCCAAGGCCGCGCAGCCTCTGGCCCAGTCGTGGGATGCCGACCTGAGCGACCCGCTCGCCAACGCGCTCATGTACGACGAGATGATCACTCGGACGTACACCATCACGCTCACGCAGATCCCGCAGTGGCTCGTGGACTGGTGGGACCACCACGGCCCGGACATCAAGGGCCAGCCGACGGTGGTCGTGCAGTTCACCCCCAAGCCCGGCTCGGACGACAAGGTGCTGCGAGCGACGTACTCGCTGACGCGCTGAGCGATCTGTACGCCTCTCCGCCCCTACGCCTTCTGGTCTTCCCTCAGGCTCTTGGCGATCCCGATCTCGTGGATGCGGACGCTGGCGCGGTCGAACTCGTCCTTGGCCTTGTGCAGCTCGTCGGGGTTCACCGACGACCAGTCCGCCGCGGCCCGATCGACCATCGCCCCGAGTGCCCTCGCACGCCCCTCGACGTCGGCCCGGATGTCGGTGGGGACCTCACCGCCGAGGCGTTCGAGCTGCTTGGTGATCCAGTGCAGGTCGAGGCGGGCGTTGGCGATCAGGTCCACGACGCGGTGGCGGGTCATGTCCTCGCGGGCGTGGGCGAAGGACTCGCGCTCGATGCGATCGACCTCGTCGGCGGTCAGGCCGTGGTTGGGGACGACCTGGGCCTCGAGCCGCTTGCCGCTGCGCTCCTCGGTGGCGCGGACGGTCAGAATGCCGGAGGCGTCCACGAGGAACTCGACGCGCAGCTTGGGGATGCCCGCGGGCATCGGCGGGATGCCCTTGAGCTCGAACCGCCCGAGCGAGCGGCAGTCGGCGCTCATCTCCCGCTCGCCCTGCAGCACGTGGATCTTGATGCCCGTCTGGTTGTCCACGCTCGTCGAGAACATCTCGCGGGCGCGGGCGGGCACGGTGGAGTTGCGGACGATGAGCTTGGCCACCGCGCCGCCGACGGTTTCGATGCCGAGCGAGAGGGGCACGACGTCCAGCAGCAGCCCGGCCCGCGAGCCCGCGCCGGAACCGGCCAGCACCGAGGCCTGCACGGCCGCGCCCAGGGCGACGACCTCGTCGGGGTTGAGCGCGACGTAGGGGTCGACGCCGAAGAACTCCCTGACGCGCCGCCGGACCAGCGGGGTGCGCGTCGCGCCGCCGACGAGGATGACCGCGTCGAGCACCGCCTCGCCGATGCCGGCGGGGGAGCGGCGGGCATCGCGCACGGCGCGGTCGCAGGCGTGGAGCGTGCGCTCGAGGAGCGGCGCGATGAGGGCCTCGAGCTCCGCGCGGGTGATCGTGCGGTCGTAGGTGCGGCCCGCGCCCAGATCGAGCCGGACGGCCGCGCGGTCCTCGTCCGAGAGCCTGATCTTGACGCTCTCGGCGAGCTGGCGCAGCGCCTGGAGCGTCTCGGGCGGGAACGTCATCGGCCCGAACCGCCCGGTGATCTCGCGCGTGAAGAGGGCGACGAGCGCCTGGTCGAAGTCATCGCCGCCGAGGTGGGTGTCCCCTGCGGTGGAGAGGACCTGGAAGAAGTCGGAGACGGTCGCCTGCGATTGGACGCCCTCGGCCGGCGTGATCTTCAGGATGCTGATGTCGAACGTGCCGCCGCCGAGGTCGTAGACGGCGACCAGGCGCGGCCTGGCGCTCGGCCCGGCCGCCCCCATGGCCTCGCGCAGGCCGAGCCCGTACGCAAGGGCCGCGGCCGTGGGCTCGTTGACGATGCGGACGACGTCGAGCCCCGCCAGCCGTCCGGCGTCGCGCGTCGCCTGGCGCTGGGCGTCGTCGAAGTAGGCGGGGACGGTGACGACGGCGCGGCGGACACTCACGCCGAGCGCCCTGGAGGCCTGCTCCTTGAGGCGGCGCAGGATGATCGCGCTGACCTCCTGCGGCGAGACGACCCTCGTCCGGTTGCCGGCGATGGGCAGCGCGATGCGGGCGGTGTTCTGCGGGCCCTCGACGATGCGGAAGGAGAGGTAGGGAACATCGGCCGCGGCGTCGGCGATGGAGCGCCCCATGAGCCGCTTGACGGAGGAGATGGTGCTCAGCGGGTTGGCGACGGCCTGCTCGCGGGCCTCGTGGCCGATCTCAACGGGCTTGCCCGCGGCGTCGAAGCGGACGACCGACGGCAGCATGGCACGCCCGTGCTCGTCGGGAATGATGCGGGGCGCGGCGTCGCGCCCGGGCAGCTGGTTGGCCAGCGCGACGAGGCTGTTGGTGGTGCCAAGGTCGATGCCGACGATGGGATCGGGAGACGCGGAGGACATGGGGGAGGATAGAGGATGGGGGCGGCGAGGTGGTCGCAAATTGCGACCACCTCTGGAGTATTCAAAGCTGCTTGATCCCGGGCACAGAGGGGGCGGAACGGGTCGCGTGGCGGGTGAGGTGGTCACAATCTGTGACCACCTCCCGATGGGAGGGTGGGGGTTCGACCGCACGACTTCCTGAAATTCAGTACCATTCGCGGGCAGGGCGGTCACAGATTGTCACGACCCATGGAGCAACGAGCATGGCCAAGCGCAAAGCGGCGCGGCGAAGAAGCGAGCAGAGGAAGGGGATGCGGTCGCTATTGGCCCCCGAGCAGATTGGGCGGAAGATCCTCTCGCTGCGTGGCCACAAGGTGCTCGTGGACACCGACCTTGCCGAGCTTTACGGTGTGTCGACGAAATCCCTCAATCAAGCTGTGAAGCGCAACGTGGAGCGATTCCCGGGCGATTTCATGTTTCGATTGACCGGGCAGGAGCGCGACGAAGTGGTCGCAAACTGCGACCACCTTGCGAGGCTGAAGTTCTCGGCGCAGCTGCCGCGGGTGTTCACCGAGCAGGGCGTGGCGATGCTCTCCAGCGTGCTCCGGAGCCCGAAGGCGGTCGCGGTGAACATCGAGATCATGCGGGCGTTCGTGCGGATCCGGCAGATCATCGGCTCGAGCGAAGAGCTGGCCCGCCGCATCGAGGCGCTGGATGCGAAGTTCGAGGGCAAGACGCGCGAGCACAGCGAGCACATCCAGCAGCTCTACGCGCTGCTGGACCAGCTCATGAGCCCGCCCGACCCGCCCAAGAAGCGTCGGATCGGCTTCTACGACCCGGATGTGGACGGCGAGATCACCACCCATGCGCCCAAGGGGGCGCGACGAAAGTCGGAGCTTGCCAGGCGGGCGTGAGGTGATCACAGAGTGTGATCACCTTGCACGCCCCCACCTCAGCCTCTACCTCGCCCCCTCCCGCATCTTCTCCAGCGCCGCCAGTCGCTTCTTGTGGATCTCCTGGTTCGGCTCGATGAGCGTCAGGGCGCGGATGTGGCGTTCGGCCGCGGCGAAGTCCTTGGCCTGGATGGCGACGGTGGCGGCGACCTCGCGGGCCCGCGGGTTGAAGGGATCGATCTGCGTGGCCCTGTCGGCCTTGGCCATGGCGCGGGCGAACTCGCCGAGCGCGGCGTAGCGGCGGGCGAGTTCCATCGCGTAGGTGGCGGTCTTCTGCTCGCGCTGGTCGAGGAACTCCAGGTGCGGGATCGCCTTGCTCGCCTCGGCGGCGACGTTCGCGGGGTCGCGCTCGGACTGGTCGAGGTACATCTTCGCGAGCAGGCGGTGCGGCTTGGGATCGACGGGCCGCGCCGCGGCGTAGCGCTCGATGAGCGGGGCGATCTCGGGCGTCGCCTTGTCGCCCGCCTTCTCGACGGCGTCGTCCATCGCGAGCTCGAGCAGGTCCGGGTGGCGCGGGTACGTCTCGAGCCACTTGTCCACCAGCTCGGGCGTCGCGTCGGGAAGCTCGACGTTGTCGTCGTCGTCGGTGGCCTTGCCGTCGGCGATGCGCTGCAGCGCGGCGAGGTGCTCGGCCCGGGCTTTGGCCCTGGCGGCGGCCTCTTCGGCGGAGGGGGGCGTTGCGGATGAGGGCGGGGCCTCGGTCGCGCCGCTGGCTCCCGCCGCGCCGGCCCCCGCATGACCGCCCGGGTTCTGCAGGGCCTCGCGGGCCTCGAGCTGGCGGACGGTCGGGACGTCGGCGGGAAGCTCCATGCCCCAGTCGATGAGCTGCTGGCGCGACCACTCGACGAACGCGTCGAGGAAGTCGGCCCGGCTGATGCCGAGGACGGACTGGAAGGCCTCCTCCTCGCGGACGCCCGCGGCGTACTTGTCCATGAGCTCGAGCGGGGCCTTGGGGCCGGCCCGCGCGATGATGTACTGGTACATCCACGCGCCCTGCGCATAGGCCAGCTGCCGGTCGGTGGGCTTCTTGGGCCGGATGAACGCGAGGTTGATGGTGGTGAAGTCGAAGAGCGAGTTCGTGCGGTGCGCCGCCGCGAGGAGCGTGCACGTTGAGTAGTCGCGCGGGGCGAGCTCGAGGTTCACGGCCGAGGCCTCGGTGAACCAGTGCGGGATGCGGTTCTTCGTGCGCGCGAGCGTGACGGTGTGGGTGAACTCGTGGCGGACGACGCGGACCCAGTCGTACGGGCCGAGGTGGTTCGGGCCGCTCCGGGGCGATTCCATGGCGATCACCGGGCCGGTGGAGGCGGCGATGGTGTGGATCGCGGGCATGCCCGCGATGCGCACGCCGAACCACTTGTGGTCGGGCATCAGGTCGATGGTCGTCTTGTCCTTCACCTGGTAGTCGATGCCGCCGGACTGCGAGCCGGTGACGATGGCGTAGTTGGCCTCGAGGGGCGCGGCCATCTCCTGGGCGAGCAGGGCGTCGCCGACGGTGCCGTCGGTGTTCGCGCCGGGCTTGTAGCGGATGATGTAGTGGGGGGTCTCGATGCGCTCGTAGGTCTGGAGCTCGCGCGCCAGGCGGAGGGAGTTGTCGGCCCGGACGTTGAATGGGTCCAGGGCGTAGGCGCGCTCGAGCGCGTTCACGGCGTCGGCGTCCTTGCCGGCCTGCATGAGCATGAGGCCGAGCTCGATGAACGGCTCGGGCCAGCTCGGCAGGCGCTTGCAGGCCTCCCGCAGGTGGATGCCGGACTGGTCGTACTGGCGGGCCTCGCTCAGGGCCTTGCCCGTCTCGTACTGCGCGAGCGGCGAGTCGTGGAACTCGCGGTCGAACTCTGCGAGCGAGGCGTCGGCCTTCTCGAAGTCGAACGCCACGGCCTGGCACGCGCACTTCAGGGCGAGCAGGCGCGGCGAACGCGGGAAGCGTTCGAGCATCGGCTCGATGGCCTCGAGGGCCCGTGCCCCCTCCGACTGGCGGAGGTTCATGCGCGCCATGAGGATCGCGCCCTCCATGGAGACGGCGCCGGGGTCGGCGTCGGCGAGGTCCCTGGGAAGCTCTTCGGGGTCCTCGCCGGTCCAGTTGCCGGCGATCAGGTCCATGCGGCGGACGATGCCCTCGGCGGGCGTGAAGGCGAAGGCCTCCACCATGCGCTGGCCGAGCGACTGCCAGGCGCGGGCGCACGCGGGGCAGAGCACGAGCGTCTCTTCGAGGACCTTCACGGCGTCCTCCTTGTTGTCGCGGGCCCCGAGCAGCTCGGCCTCGACGAGCTTGGCGGGCCAGTAGTGGCGGTCGATGCGGTTGATGATGTCGTCGAGGATGGCCATGAGGCCCTTGAAGTCGCCGGCCGCGCCCGAGCCGGAGCGCGTGGAGGAAGGCCCGGCGAGGCGGATGCGCTGCGCGGCGAGGCGGACGGCCTCGGTGATGTCCTCGGCGGAAGTGAGTTGGTGCCTGCCGAGGGCGAGGAGCACCGGCTCGCCGGCGTGAACGGCGTCCTCGATCAGCCCCTGCTCCTCGAGGATGGCGGCGCGGATGCGCACGGCCCGCGGCGTGGGCGCCCGCATGGCGTCGAGGATGGAGAGCGCGGGGGCGAACTCGCCGCGGAGGTACGCGGCCTCGGCGCGGTCCAGCGGATCGGCCTCGGGGAACGAGAGCGATGGGTCGTCGATCGCGCCGCGGATGAGCGCGGCGCGGGCGACTCGGGCGGGCGTGTTCAGGTCGGCGTCGGTGTAGCGGCCGAAGAAGATGCGCTTGTCGGTCTTCTCATCGTCGGAGAGGTACGAGGCGGAGAGGAGGTGGTCGATCGAGTCGGAACTCGGCGGGAGCGGCGTGGCCTGCGGGCGGTCGGCGGGATCGCGCGTCTGGCGCGCCAGCGAGGGCTGCCCGAGCGCGGGACTCCCGAGAGCACAGATCGCACAGAGAAACGCGGCGAGGGCTCTTCGGGTTGCACGCATGGAAGGGAGGGGCCGGAAAGGCGAGGAAGTCGGGGGCTGGGCCATGCCCGGTTTATCGGTTCTTTGGCGGCGCGGCAGTTGGCTTGGAGCCCGCGCCCGGCTCGGGAGAGGCCTTGGGGACGGCAGGAATGGCGTTCTCGGGCGCGGACGGGGGGGTGGGCGCGGGCTGGCGATACTCGTCGATCTGCGCATCCCAACCCTTGGGCACCGAGGTATCGAACGCGTCGGAAGGAAGCGGCTGGTTGAGCCGGATGTTCATGAGCGTGATGACGTTGATCGAGTCGTCGCGATCGACGGTCCGGGCGATCCGCGGCAGCAGATCGCTCTTGCGATACCAGATTCGCACCTCGCGGTAGCGCTGGGCCTCATCCGAGCCCGGGCGCGGCACCAGCATGAGCTGGTAGGTGTCCTTGAGCGCATCGATGTTGTACTTCTTGGCATCGGGGAAGTCGTCGGGCGCGAGGAGCGTCGCGGCGAAGCGCTCGAGGATGCGCTCGCGCTTCTGGCCGATCGGGATGGGGAACGGTCCCTCGCCGATGGCGAGCGGATCGACCGTCTGGCCCGGCGGAACGATCTGCCGCTTGTGGATCTGGCGCACGTCGGGCTGGCGCTCCACGAACCACTGCCCGTCGAAGACGAACGTGCGGTTGTCCGGGCGCTTCACGCCGTCGGCGGTGCTGGTGAGGAAGTCCACCTGGAACATCCGTCGCGGCTTGGCGTCGGCGCCGGCCCTGGCGTCGGGCTGCTCGGAGATGAACATCACCTTGCCGTCGTACACGAGGTCGCCGCCGCCCTCGAGCTCGCCGAACATCTTCACCTTGCGCAGGTCGGCCTGGAGCGAGCGGAAGGTGATGTCGGCGTGCTCGAGCGCCGAGAGCAGGTCGTCGGCGTCCTTGATGGGCTGGCCGGGCTTCCAGTGCGATGGCGCGACCTTGGCCGGGGGCAGAACCTTGGTGGTGGTGGTGAACTGCTGGTCGGGGTCGGCCGCGGGCGGGGCCGCGGGCTGGGTCGGGGCGGGCGAGGGAGTTCCCGCGCCGGGCCTGGCGGGAGCCTGCGCGAAGGCGATCGACGCGGCCAAGAGGGCCGCGGCGAGGGCGAAGAGGCTGGAACGGTGTTTGGTCGGCATGGGGAGGATCCTTCCTCTTATGTACAACGCGACGGGCGAATGGTTCGACGCGAAGAAAGGCACCAAGGCACAGGGCATCCGGGCATCGATCGGGTCACCGGATGGGGGGATGCTCTTTGGGAAGGGTAGAGAGGAAGTCCGAAAGGATGGCCGCGGCGGCAAGAGCGTCGCGCCGGGCCTTTTTTTGGCCGCGGGTCATGCCCGATTGGGACATGGACCAGTCGGCCTGGACGGAGGAGAGCCGTTCGTCGTGGAAGCGGATCTCTCGCGGCGGGTGGAGTCGGGCGGCGAGGCGGGCGGCGAACTCGCGGACCAGCTTGGCGCGCGGGCCCTCGGAGCCGTCGTCCATGTTCAGGGGGAGGCCGAAGACGATCTCGGCGGGGGAGTGGGGGGAGAGTTGGGTGCTGATGGTGGCGGCGAGGACTTCAAGAAGGGATTCGCCGCCGCGCTCGGCGATGGGCGTTTCGAGCACCTCGAGCGGCGCGCTCAGGCGCGTGATGGAATCGCCGACGGCGATGCCAGTGCGTTTGTCGCCGAGATCGATGCAGAGGAATCGCATTCAAATGACCAAATGACCAAATGGCCAAATGGCCAAATCAGGACAGGTGTTGCTCGTATTTGGCAATTTGGTCATTTGGCAGTTTGGCTATTTCAACTCGTCCGGCACCATCCCGTGCAGCTTCTTGAGCTGCTCCGCGTGCGAACGCGGCATGACCAACGTCGCATCCCTGGTGTGCACGACGATCAGGTCCTTCACGCCGATCACGGCGATGGTGTGCGGCCTCGTGGCGTCGGCCGATTCGCCCGTGATGAGCGTGCCGCTGGAATCGACCGCGATGGACTTGACGGTCCCGCCCGTGCGGTTGTCGTGCTCATCGGCCTTGAGCGTCTCGGCGTAGCTGGGCCACGAGCCGACGTCGAGCCACTGCACATCGGTGTTGATGGTGGCCACCGACACCTCGCGGTCGCGCGAGGCGGGCTCCATGATCGCGTAGTCCACGCTGATCCGCGGCAGGTTCGGGTACACCTCGTCGATGACCTTCTTCTGGTCCTTGGTGCCCCAGGCCTTCTGGATCCGCACGAGGCCCTCGTAGCTCTCGGGCTTGAAGCGCTTGAGGCAGTCCATGAACGTCGCGGCGTGGAAGACGAACATGCCGCTGTTCCAGCCGAAATGGCCGGACTCGAAGTACGCCTGGGCCCGCGGGAGGTCGGGCTTCTCGACGAAGCGGGCGACGCGGAAGGCGAGTGCCGAGTGCTGCGTGCCGGGCGCCGGGGCCTTCGAGCCGGCGGCCGCCCGCACGGAAATGGCGGACCCGCGCTCAACGTACCCGAAGCCCGTTGCCGCGTACGTGGGCTTGATGGAGAAGGTGACCAGCCGCTTGGGGTCCTCTTCCACGAGCCTGAAGGCCAGCTCGGCCCGCTCGCGGAAGACCTCGTCGGGGCTGATGAGGTGATCGGCCGTGAGGACGATGAACGTCGCGTCCTTGTCGAGCTTCTGGAACACGGCGGCCGCGAAGCCGACGGCGTTCACGGTGTCGCGCCCCATCGGCTCGCCGAGGATGCGGTCGTCGGTGAACTGCGGGAGGGCCTCGCGGATCTGGGCGCGGAACTGCTCGCCGGTGCAGATGAACCGCCGCTCGGGCGGCACGAGCCCCTCGACCCGCGCCGCGGCGATCTCCAGCAGCGAGCGGGGGCGACCTGAGGATGAATCCCCGATGAGCGGAAGAAGTTGCTTCGGCCGCTGGTTGCGGCTCATGGGCCAGAGGCGCGTGCCCGCACCGCCGGCCATGATCATGGCGTAGCGCATATGGGCCAAGAGTAGTGGCGGAGTGAACGAGTGACGAAGCGACGGAGCGAAAAATGCGCCGGTCCCGGCGAACCACGGGCTCGCGAGCGTCGGTCGCGGCTAGCGCGAGGCGTACGCCGCGGTCAGCAGTTCATTCGCCGTGGTCGGGAGCGGACCCCCGACCGCCCGGGCCTTATCCAGGGCTCGGGCGACCATCCGCTCCGCATCGAGGGGGTTCTCGCCGAGGGCGATGAGGGCGTCCACGGTCTGGCGGATGGGCGGCTGGGGGTGACCTGGTGACTCGGTGACGGCGTGACCGGGTGGCGCGGCGGCCGGTTTCCTGGAGCGGGCTGGCTTGGGTTCGACGCTGGCGGGCGCGGCGGACTTGGATTGGCCGTTTCTTGCGGGCGAGTTGGCCGCGGCGTCGAGGGTGGTGAGGTCGGCCGTGCCGAGCGTGAAGCGATCGACCTTGCCCTTGAGCTCGTGGACGATCAGCTCGGCCAGCTTGGGGCCGATCTCGGGCAGGGTTTGCAGGAAGCGGGCGTTGCGG
>DASZWV010000027.1:0-5133 GCA_035546115.1 Phycisphaerales bacterium | reverse complement strand
GGATCGTGCTTGCCGGCGTCGCGTGCGCGGGCCTCGCGCCACCGAGCGGGGCGCAGTCGATGCCGTTCAAGGGGCCGCCGCAGCCGCCGATGCCGAGGGTGCTGGATCTGAAGGACTTTCCGCTGCTGGAGGACCTGCAGTATCCGGCGGCGAAGGAGAAAGCGAAGCGGACGTCGCGGATCGTGCTCATCTTCTGGTGCGGGGATGATCCTCGCAGCCCGACGTGGACGTTTCTGGCGTGCAAGAACAGCATCTCGATGCGCGCGTACATCAAGTGGCACGCGGTGGCGATCTGGCTGCGGGTACTTCCGCCGGAGCTCATGGATGAGGCTTGCCAGTTCATCAAGCAGCAGAACAGCGATTCACCGGCGGTGATCGTGGTGCGGGACGGGCACATCGAGGCGTTCATCGCGGGGGACAAGCCGGGCGACATCGGATGGACGATGCGCAGCCGGAACAATCCGTGCGATCCGCTGGGAAAGAGGGCGGACCCGAACGACCGCATACGAGCGGCGCATCCGATCCGCGTCCTCTATCAGACCGACTTCGCGATGGACCGGATCGCGGCGCGTGATCCGGCGTGGATGGAGATCCACAAGCGCGACAACCCGGAGCCGAAGGCGCCCCCCGAGCCCGAGCCCGCGAACATGGTGCGCGACGAGCTTGCGCCGGTGGTCTACGACCCGCGACCGGAGGAGCACATCGGGGCGCTGGACCGGCTGGATGAGGCGCGCCGGCTGGTGAGGGAGGGCGACCTGTACCGGGCCACCGGCGTGTACACCTGGCTGTGGGAGGGGGGCGCCGCGATGGACCCGGCGTTCCGGCCGGCGCGCCTGTCGGCCCTGGCGCAGGACCTGGATGCGCTCACCAGCCGGCACAAGGAGGCGCTCGAGAAGTTCTCGAACATCCGCGAGGAGCGGAACCTGCGGCTGCCGTGGGCGGAGTATGGGCAGATGCACGAGTGGTTCGTCCTCAACGGCGTGACGCACAACGCCGAGGACACGCTCTCGTACTTCGACTACTTCACGAACGACCCGGACGAGGGCGGGATGATCCCGCCCGAGGACGCCAAAGCGTACAGCCTGCTCACGCTGCGCGAGAACTTCGTGCGCGCGTGGGAGATGCCCGGGGAGCCGGTGGCGCGCGTGCGGCGGATCGCCGACCGCATCGACCCGAAGTTCCCGGCGACCGTGAAGGAGAAGGAGCGGACCGAGTACCGGGCGTTTGCACGCCGGTATCTGCTGGATGAGGGGTGCCGGATCTACACGGCCTGCCTGGTGAAGGGGGATGAGGCGAGCGGGCAGCGGATCGCCGAGATCGTCCTCGGGGCGCGCAACGACGATGCGGCGCGATTGTCGCTCATCGAAACGGCGCTCGCGGCCGACCCGCCGCAGGCGCGCCCGATCCACGAGCAATGGCTGGTCGAGGCGGAGACGGCGAGCGGCACGCCACGCCCGGACCTGCACAACCGGCTGACGCTGGGAATCCGCGAGCCGGCAGGGAAATAGACGGGCCCGGATCGCTCAAGATCAGCGCCAGTGGCCGTGCTCCCACCGGTAGCCGTGCGCCTCGTGATGCCAGTCGCCTCGGACCCAGACGGCCCCGGGCCGCGCGGGGTGCTCCCAGCGCCCGGGAACCCAGACCCAGCGGGCGCCGCTCCAGTCGTAGGCGCCGGCGATCCAGATGTAGTCTGGACCGGGCTGCACGACGACGACGTCCTGCGGCGGGGTCGGCGGCGGCGCGGGCTGCTGGACGACGACGACCTCCTGGGGCTGGGCGTAGACGACCCGCGCGCGGGGGTGGGCGGGGCGCTCTCTCACGACCGTGCGGGATTCGCACCCCGCGAGCAGGGCGATTCCTCCGAGTCCGACCGCGAGCATTCCGACGCCAGTGCGCTTGTTCACGTTGATCTCCTTGGCCGCGGCGGGGAGGGGCGTTTCGCCGGCGACCCCGCGCGGACCATGAGCCCGGTGTTCGGGCAGGGACAAACGCGGCATCGCGAGCGATACTGCGTGTGTCCGCCGGAGTTGTACGCGACGGCGAAGGACGGAGTCCGCTCCGACCCGATGCCGAACGCTCGTCAGGCGGGCGGCCAGAGGCGCTGGACTTCCGCGGCGGCGAGGCCGGTGATCTGGATGTGCTTTTCCGCGGAGGTTTGGCCGCGGATGACGGCGACGGCGGTGGGGCGCACACCAAGGGCCGCGGCGAGCAGGGCGCAGATGGCCTTGTTGGCCTTGCCCCCCTCGGCGGGCTGTGAGACTCGGACCTTCAGGCGATCGCCGAGGCGGCCGACGATCTCGTCGCGCCGGGCGCCGGGGACGGCCTTGACGGCGATGACGACTCCGCCGGGTTGGTCGGTGGCGAGGCTCATGCGGTGGGCGTGGGATCGTTCGCGGCCTGATCGATGAGGGAGAGCGCGGCGGCGAGGTTCGTGTAGTCTCGCAGGATGCGGCTTGCACCCTCGCGGCGGAGGCGGTCGTGGCGATCATCGACGCGCACGCCGACGAAGCCGAGGCCGAGGGCCCTGGCGGCGCGGGCGTCCCACGGGCCGTCGCCGACGTAGACGGGGCGGGGTGGCACGGGCGTCCCGCCCGTGTCGGGACGGTTCGCCGAACGCGGGCGGGGCGCCCGTGCCACGAGCTCCCGGATCGTTCCGCCGACGATCTCTTCGCGCGCGGCGGGAGCGCCGCAGGGCTTGGCGTGGGCGAAGGTGCCGGGGAGGCCGGAGACATCGACGCCGGCGCAGGCGAGCTTGATGCGGGCGCTCTCTTCCCACGCGCCGCTGGCGATGCCGATCTGCCAGCCGCCGCGGCGGAGGGCGGCAAGGAGGTCGTTCACGCCGGGGACGGCGGGGCAGCAGGCGGCGGATGCTCGGGTGCGCTCGCGGAGCAGGGCGAAGAACTCCTGCTTCACGCGGGCCATCTCCTCGGCACGCGGGGCGCGGGCGTGGGCGCGCCGGCAGACCTCGAGGGTGAGCCCCTCGTCGGTGGAGTGCTGGTAGTTGGACCAGTCGGTGTCGATGTTGCGGGCGCCGAGGACTCGCTCCCAGGCGGCGCAGAGGCAGGCGTCGTCGATGCCGGTGGAGGCGGTGAGGGTGCCGTCGACATCGAAAATGACGATTCCGGGCAAGGTGCCTCCTCGGGGGACAGCACTGTACGGGCGGCGGGGGCCGCCCGAGACAGGCGGTTTTCGACGCTCGGCGCGGGTTTCACCGGTCCTTTGGGGCCTCTGAGGTACAGTCTTGGTTGCGCTTTGCCGACTGTGTTCCATCCGGGGGAATGTGCCGGACGTACGGATCAGAGATGCCGATCAGAGTTCCAACCGATGTTCTTGGATGCCGCGGCGCGGGGGGGTGGTTGCGCGGGCTCGCGGCGGGCTTGGCCGGGTGCGCGGCGTGCGCGGGGATTGCCCGCGCACAGCTGCGCGAGTCGCAGACGCTCGTGGTGTACGACTCGCGGATCGCCGACTCGGCGGCGGTGGAGAACTTCTACGTCGGGGTGCACCCGGGCGTGCTGAGCGTGGACATCTCGACGCTGAACGCGCCGTCGGGACCGGCGGGCGTGTTCCCCGCGCAGCCGGATATTGACTACTCGGTGTTCAAGTCGAACCTGCGCGATCCGCTCCGGGCGTATCTGAGCGCGAGCGGGCTGGCGCGCCGCGTGCGGTGCATCGTGACGACCAAGGGACTCCCCCACCGCGTGCTGAACATCGGGACGATCCCGCCGATGTACGGGACGATCGGCGACAACCCGGGGCAGGTCAACACGGCGTTCAACACGCCCTCGGGGGCGAACAACTTCGGCGGGAACCTGACGTACTGCGCCGTGGATGCGGAGCTGTCGCTCCTGTGGCAGAACCTCGATGCGACCGAGAGCGATCTGCCGGGAGATTCGTACGTCGATGGGATGATCGACAATCCGTTCTGGCGATCGACGCTCCCGATCGGGGCGTATCCGACGACGAACATCCGGGCGGCCAAGGCGTGGGTCGCGCCGGGCGGGGGGAACAACGGGCTGTGGTGGGTGAACCAGGCGAACACGGCGCTGCCGACGACGCTGACGCCGGGGGACATCTACCTGGTGTGCAGGCTCGATGGGAACAGCGTGGCGGATGTCACGGGGATGATCGCGCGGGCGCAGAACTTCGCGATCCCGCTGGCGACGGCGAGGGTGCTGCTGGACTCGGATGGGAGCGGGCTGGACGGCACGGGCAATCCGCCGGCGCTGGATGCGGGCGCGGACTATCTGCTGACCAAGAACGCGTTCTCGACGGATGGGCGCTTCCTGGCGGCGAACGTGCTCCGGGACACAAGCCCGAACTTCACGGGATTCTGGGTGGGACCGAACGTGTCGTACGCGTCGGCGACCAACGGGCCGCCGCACATCCAGACGCTCCCGCTCATCCTGCTGGCGAGCTTCGGGGCGAACCACTCGGGCGTGAGCCCGAACAACGCGGGCAACGGCTCGACGGCGAACACGACCTACGGGACGAGCTTCAACTTTCTTCCCGGGGCGATCTTCGACTCGATCGAGTCGTACAACGGGCGGGCGTTCGGGGGGCTGGGGCAGAACCCGTTCGTGCCGCAGCAGCAGGCGGCGGACGTGCTGGCGGCCGGGTGCACGTTCGCGGTGTGCAACGCGTGGGAACCGCTGTCGATCTCGATCCCGGATTGCGAGCAACTGGCGAAGAACTTCATCCTGGGGAACATGACCTGGGGCGAGGCGGCGTACACGGCGATGCCGGCGCTCTCGTGGCAGCAGATGGCGATCGGCGACCCCCTGGCCCGGGCACGCCGGGATCGGGAGGACGTGAGCGGCGATGCGCGGATCGGGATCGACGACCTGTACGCGTGGAACGCGGCGCCGGTGGACCTGAACAACAACACCATCGCGGACAATACGGACTTTCTGATCCTGGAGAGATCGGTGCGGGCGTTTGAGACGCTGGGGATGAAGGGGGATCAGAGGTGAGATCGGGGAAGGCGTAGGGGCGTGAAGGCGTAAAGAAAAAAACGCGGATGAGCGTGGCTCATCCGCGTTTGTGTGTGTCTGCACGCCTGTACGCCTCTGCGTCTTCCGCTCTTCTCAGCCGGTTCGCTTGCCCAGGACGGCGCCGACGATCGCGAAGACGAGC
>DASZWV010000026.1:0-5895 GCA_035546115.1 Phycisphaerales bacterium | reverse complement strand
GGCAACTTGTGGTGTATCCGATCCTCGACCTCAACTTCTACCAGTTGGGCCTGCACGCGTACATGCGGCTGCTCGAGCAGACCGTGATCGATACGCTCGCCGGGTTCGGCGTCGCGGGAGAACGCGACCCGACCGCGACGGGCGTGTGGGTCCGGCCGCGAGAGGGCCCGCCCGATGGACCCGCGGCGAAGATCGCCGCGATGGGAGTTCGCGTGCGCCGGTGGGTCTCGATGCACGGGCTGTCGCTCAACGTGGCACCGGACCTGCGGCACTTTGACCTCATCGTTCCGTGCGGGCTTGCCGGACGCGGCGTGACGAGCCTGGAAGCGGAGCTCGCACCCGACTGCCCAAGCATGCCTCAAGCCAAGGAATCGATCGCCGCGTCGCTGACCGCGCTTCTTGCCAAGGCCCGCGAAGACGCGGACGAGCGATCGGCTCAGAAAAAGAACCCCGGGTCCGAGGAATCCGGGGCCCCGACGTAGGTCGCCGCCTTGGCGATCTATCACGCGTTCACGGGGACGTCTCCACCTTCTTCTCGGTCGTCTCCGTGGTCTTCTTCACCGCGTTCCCTTCGTCGGTCACCTTGGTGCTGGTCATCTTGGTCTTCGACTCAGTGCGGTCACAGCCCGTGAGGGCCACCGATGCGCCGGAGACGCACACGATGACGGCGGCGAGGGGCGCGAGGCGCAGCAGGCGTGCACTCGTATACATGGCGGATCTCCTTCTGAAATCGAGGCGTGTGGGCAACGGATGCAGGGCGCATCACTTGGGGTAGATCTCGGTCTTCTTCTCGTGGATTGTCGTGGTCGTCCGTTCCCCGCCGCTCGGGGTCGTGACGGTTTCCTTGGTCGTGGTCCGGGTGTGTCCCGGCTCGTCGGACTCGCAGGCCGCAAGAGCGACGGCGAACCCGGCCGCGCACAAGGCGGCGGTGATCCATGTGGTTCGGTTCCAGCGTTTCTCGGTGCTCATGTCGAGACTCCTGTGCGGCAGGCGGCGCGAACCAACGCGCTCAACGAACCTGCCGGGAAAAGCAGACATTCGTGGACTGAACTGCGCAGGAATCGAAGATGAGGACGGAATGATCTCATCAGGCATCTGTCGCACGAACAGATGGCGATCGCGACCAACTCATCGACGGCGCGTGAGTTCGAACGTCGCGTTGTGCGCCGCCGGCTTGCCCGCCACGTACGACCCCCACTGCGCGGCGATGTGATCGTCGTCGCGGAAGATGATCGTCAGGTCGCCCATGTAGAGCTGATCCCCGCCGGCGTAGTTGCCCACGCCGTCGTAGGCGAAGTGGATCCGATCGGGGGCGGTGCCGTCGGCGCGTGCCCGCATGCGCGGCTGGTTGCCCTGCGCGCAGTAGTGCGTTACGAGGAGCGTGGGGCCGTCCATGGTGTACATGTTCGTCATCTCGTGGGGCGTGCCGGGGAGCATCACCTCTCGCACCGCGGAACCATTCGAGGTGACGGTGAAAATCGACGAGACATGCATCTGACCCTTTTCGTCGGCCGACTCCCAAGTGCCCGCGAGCGACTTGATTCTGTCGAGGAGCGCACTGCGCTGGGCGCTGCTTGCCAGCGTGACTGCCCGCGGCGGATTGCGGACCGCGCTCTCAAGCAATGCGTCGTTGCGGCAATCGGTCCGGCCGCATCCGGCGAGGATGCTGGCGAGAAGTCCAACCCCAATCAGCATGGTAAAGCGCATGTCGATCTCCTTGGATCGCCAGCATACCCGAATGGGCCCGGACTTTGAAGTTGTCCGCTTGAGGAATCCTGCTCGGCTCACTTCTCGCCGGCGGCCGACCGCTCGGCGGCCCGGTCGCGCCGCCAGAGGTGGATCAGCAGCATGACGATTCCCATGAGGAGGAAAAGGTCCGCGAGATTGGAGACGTACGGCCAGATCTCGCGATTGCCCATGACCGTGATGCCGCCCGGCCAGAGCCAGCCCGGGAGCGGATGGATGAAGTCACGAACGCAGGCGAGCGTGAGCCGGTCGTAGAGATTGCCGAGCCCGCCGCCGATGAGCAGCCCGATCGCGGCGTGGGCGAAGTGATCTTTGGGGCGAGTCCACTTGGCAAACATTCCCAGCCCGAAGGCGAGGGCGATGACGGTGAACCCGATGAAGAACCCGCGCTTGCCGGGCCCCATGCCGAACACCGCGCCGGGATTGAGCACGAGCTGGAAGTGCAGCAGGCGGGGAATGACGACAACCGGGGGATGCTGCGGAACCACGCCGAACATCGGGTCGCTGATGGCGCGAGGGTCGTGGCCGGCGATCTCGAGGATGCGCTCGCGATGGATGACGACGGGCCGGTCCGCAACCGAGGCGAAGGCCCACTCCTTGCTGCCCAGATCGAGGACGACCGAGAGCACGCACGTGAGCACGAGCCACAGCCAGGCGCTGCGCGTTCGCCACGCGCTGGTCGGGTGGGGCTGGGGTGCGGTGGGCTCGGTGTCGGTCACGGAAGGGGATTCAGGGCTGCGCGGCTGATGTCGAAACCGTCGGCTTGCGGCCCCGGTGTATCGTCCATCGAGCCGTGGGCCTGTTCACCTTGAACGATCAATCCTCATCGCCACCGCCGGAACGGCCGCCCGAGAGCGCACGGGCCGTGATCGTGAAAGGCTGGCGCTCCATCTCTCGCGCGGCCTCGATCGTGTACTTGGCCCACGGGACCTCGTTGAGCCGCTCGGCGGAGATGCGCTTGCCGGTCCGCATGCAGATGCCGTAGGTGCCGTCGTCGATGCGTTTGAGGGCTTCATCAATCTCCTTGATGAGCCGGCGATCGACCTGGGCGAGATCGAGCGAGAGCGACTGGTCGCATGTGTCCGAGCCCTGCTCGGCCATGTGCTGCGGAAGATTTGAGAGCGAGCCCGAGTTCTGGCGGAGCGCCTCATCCTCCATGTTCGCGACATCGCCGATGAGCTCGTTGCGCTTGCGGATGAGCATCTCGCGATAGCGGTCGAGGTCCTTCCTGGGCATGCGGGCCTTCGGGTCGACCTTGAACTCGGCCGGGGCGAGCTGGCCCGGGATGCCGGAAGAGGGCGGCGCCTTCGGGCCGGACTGGATCAACGGCTTCCAGCGGGCACCCGCCTTCAGCAGGGGCTCGGCGACCGGCATCTCCAGTTTCTTCGGCTTGGGCTTTCGGATCGGCTTGTTCGAGACGATCGTGATGCCCTTCGGGGGCGTCTTGCCCTGCGAGCCCGCACCGGCAACCGCGGGAGATCCCGTCGGCACCGGCTTGGCGGATGCGGCGCCCTTGGCCCCGGGCTTGGCGGCGACTTTCGCGGTCTTGGCGGGCTTCGCCGCCTCTTTCGTGGCTTTCTTCACCGGCATCCCCGCCCCTCCCTTTGCGCTCTTGTGCGCTGGTTTGGAGGTCTTGGCGGCCGGCTTGGACTTGGCTTTCGGCTTGCCGGACTTGGCCATGACGACTCCTTGGACTCAACGGATTCATGGAATGCCCGCGCATTCCGACCCCTTTCCCTCCCCAAAAAGGCGGGCAGTATACGGGAAGCCATCAGGATCGTCAACGGTGGAAATCGGGGCCGGAATCCGCCACCCGCGCCCGTCAGCCGGTCGACTCTTCGTACACCCCGAGCTTGCGGAAACGCTGGTAGCGGCTCTTCGGGAGCGACTCCGCCTCCACCCGCTTGAGTTCGGTGAGCTGCTCGGTCAGCCATTGCTCGATGTTCGCGGCCGCGCCCCTGGGATCGCGATGGGCGCCGCCGACGGGTTCGGGAATCACGGCATCGACGATGCCCAGTTCGAGATTGTCCCTGGCGGTGAGGCGGAGGGCGTTGGCAGCCGCGTTGTTTGTCTGCTCGTTGGCGGTTTTCCAGAGGATCGCGGCGCAGCCCTCCGGACTGATGACGCTGTACCAGGAGTTCTGGAGCATGGCGACCCTGTCAGCAACCGCGATTCCGAGCGCGCCGCCCGATCCGCCCTCACCGACGACGATGGAGACGATGGGCGTCTTGATGCGCGACATCTCGCGCAGATTCACGGCGATGGCCTCGGCCTGGCCGCGGGCCTCGGCGCCGACGCCTGGGTAGGCGCCCGGCGTGTCCACGAAGGTGACGATTGGAAGGCCGAACTTCTCGGCGAGTTTCATCTTGGCGAGGGCCTTGCGGTACCCCTCCGGGTGGGCGCACCCGAAGTGGCAGGCGATCTTCTCCTGCGTCGTCTTCCCCTTCTGGTGACCAACGACGAGGCACTTGACGCCGCCCTTGCCCAGTCGCGCGAAGCCGACGACCATGGCGGGATCATCGCCGAAGCGGCGGTCGCCGTGGAGTTCGGTGAAGTCCTTGAAGATGAGATCGATGTAGTCGCGCGTCTGCGGACGGTTCGGATGGCGGGCGACGCGGACGGTGTCCCAGGGGGTCAGCCGCGTGTAGACCTCGCAGAGCTTGGCTGTTCGCTCGCGCTCGAGGGCGGTGATCTCGGCCTCGATCGCCTTCGGGTCCGAGGAGAGCAGCGCCTCACCTGCGCCATTGTCGGCGATCTGATCCTCGAGCGAAGGGTTCATCCCGAGCTCGCTGGACGCGCCATTGGCCGAGCCGTTCGGCGCGGCCACGACCTTCAGGCGATCCTTGAGGGCGGCGATGCGCTTCTCGATCTCGACAACCGGCTTCTCGAAATCCAACTGGTAGAACGCGGGCATGGAGCAACTGTAGGAAGTACTGGAGCGGCACAGTGATCGAGCGGCGGAGATTGGGCGGCGCCGCCGGCGGTGGAAAACATGCCTCCGGGCGTGTCCCCTACCCTCCCGCATGCACCACCGCCACGCCCTGCTCGCCGTCATCGGAGGTGGGAACATGGGAAAAGCCATCGTGCTTGGCGCGATCGACGCCAAGCTGCTGTCGCACGGCGAGATGGTCGTGTGCGAGCCCGGCCTGAAGAAGCGAGAGGAGTTTGCACGCTGGGGCGTGCGGTGCGTCGCGAGCGTGGGCGAGGCGATCGACCACCTGCTGCCCGTTCCCGGCACGCTCGGGGCGCTCGGCGAGTCGACCCATCTGGCCGCGTGCGGGGGGCAGGTGCTGCTGGCCGTGAAGCCGCAGTCGTTGCCCGAGGTGGCGACGGCGCTGCGCCCGCTGCTGGCCCAGAGCCCGCGCGTGGTGATCTCAATTCTCGCCGGAACGCCGACGGAGAAGGTCGCGCACTTCCTTGGCGCGAATCCGATCGTCCGCGTCATGCCCAACACGCCGGCGCGTCTCCGCAAGGGCATGTCGGCGATGTGCCTTGGCACGGGCGAGGCGCTCGCGGGCAAGACGCACGCCACGCTTGCGCACGATCTGTTCGCGAGCCTGGGAGAGGTCGTGAAGATCGATGAGTCGCTGATGGATGCGTTCACGTCCCTCGCGGGGAGCGGCCCGGCGTACGTGTTCTACCTTGCCGAGGCGATGGTGCGGGCGGCTCAGGAGGTGGGGTTCGACCGGATCACCGCCGACCGCATCGTGCGGCAAACGGTCGTCGGCGCGAGCGCCCTGCTCGCGGAATCGCACGAGCCGCCGGATGCGCTGCGCGCGGCCGTGACGAGCAAGGGCGGAACGACGGAGGCGGCGATCGCGGAGTTGGAGCGGGCTGGCGTCACGGATGCGGTGGTGCGGGCGATTGTCGCCGGCCGCGATCGTGGACGATCGCTCGCGGGCGGTTCATAAACAACCGAGGGCGACGTGGTCTGCAAGGACCAACGCCGCCCCCGGGAAGGTGGCACACCATCGGTCCTACTCGGCGCACGCCACCAGCGACGCCGATTCCGAAAACTCCACCGGCACATCGCCGACGATGGTCGGCGAAGCCGAGCCGTACCCGCCGACCTCAAACCGCAGCCGCCGCTCGCGTGCGAATCGCACCGCCTTGTGCTGTACGATTCCTCCGTCGAGGGTCAAGGCGTGC